>CAWVVG010000139.1:0-8353 GCA_963932775.1 uncultured bacterium | reverse complement strand
GTGTATCGTGATCCGACCAATGACTATGGCGTCAACTGGCTCGGTAAACATCTCACGGAGCACCATTCTGAGGAATGACTCGGGTCCCCATTCGTACGCTTTGGCCTTCAGAACGGGCAGCGGGCGGGTGGGTGGCACCGCTTCTTGAATGGACGGGTCACGTCAAAACGTGGCGTGTTTCGCGACCGTTGGTTGTATCAACGCCATAGGCCGAACGGAAGCATCAAAATCCGTCGCAACCATCGGACGGGTTGGACGCCTAAACTGAAAGCCACTCGGAGGACTACTTTGTCGTCGGGGTCAAGAAAGTCTGGTGGATGTGGCGTCATGTCCGACAGACCGATGCGGTGCACGTATTCAGTAGACAGGCTCATGTTGGCCATCAGCATAATAGAACCATCGAGGTCACGCGTTGCACGGTACAGGGCCCGCCAACGGTCTCGTAGACTGGTCCCTTCAGCAAACGCGATGAAGGTCTGGGGTCCCCCATGAGGCACACGCCGACCGATTGCGTCCAGCATTGGATTGCGGCCGGTGTCATTCTGAAACAGGCCGACGAAGTGAAATTGATTCTGTTCGCTATCGGCATACATGAGCGCGGTCGTCAGGGCAGACCCCGCCGAGATGGACCGAACCACCAGGCTTGGCGCGATGGTGTTGGCAACCTCCAACACCATCCAACCCGGGTCACACAACCCCGGGGCACCTTCATTTGCCCCAAACAGGCCCAAACAATGCCCCGAGCTGCGCGCATCCTCGAGCAGTGCCTTCAGCAAAGAACGATTCTCTGAAATCTCTACAATGCGTGGTAGGTCGCCCAAGGTGAATTGCTCAAATATTTGCTCTACAGAACCCGCACTGCCTGCCTCTATTAGAACCACGTCGATGCTTTGAAGGATCCGCAAGCTTCGGATGCTCAAATCAAGCGGATTGCCAATGTGGCCAGGGATCAACCACAAGTCAACTTCGCCTCCAATGCCCTTGCTGACCGTGGGGAGCGCGTCGATTCCTACCGTGGGCGGCGTGGTGTCATTTTCCGCCAGAAGAGTCCGGAAATGGTCGACGACCAGCTGATTGAGCGGCTGTTCTGGGCCGTTAAACTGGAGGAGGGACACCGAAAAGTACGTGGTTTTGAATGCAGCTCCACCATTGTTTCGGTGGGTGATGATCAGGGTCATACCCGAGGAGAAGGTCAGATGAATTGCATCTCTTCGTTGGTCTCGCGAGTCGCGTTCGATTGCGATGGTATCGAGCGTAATGCCGCTTGTGATTTCGTCGGTTTCCACGAGTGGGTGAATCAGACGAAGGGCGAGGTGTCGATCCATAGGATGGTTGGTCTCCGGCGCTCCACTCTACCACCATCCATGCCCACGCCTCACATTAGACCGTGTGGCGTCCGTTTCGACCTACCAGCCGGTATCTTCTTGGCCTTCATTGCTGGGCCCGCCGATTATGTCTGAGGCTTTCCGGAGGCACTGTATGTAGTCGTCTGAAGCATCAACGCACTTGTCCGCTGCATGGGTCCAATAGTCTTCGCCATTAGGGGTATTGGTTTCGCATTCGGCTTCTTCCAGCAGGCATGCTGAGTACTCCGCATAGTCTTCACTGCACTCGTAGGCGGCGGCCAATCGCCGTTCACTGGACCAAGTCTGTACACATGCAGCTTCGTCGGCATCATTGCCATCGAGGCAGTCCACAAACTCCTCGCAGTAGGTACCGAAACTTGAGCCGCAGCTGAGCATGAAGGTCACAGCGATGAGTGTGATGGGTCGCATTGAAAACTCCTTGAGGTCAGGCCACTGTAAACCATCAAGGATGTACAATCCAACATATTGTCACTGGGCCACATCATCGAGGTTGGTGCGTATCGCCAATGCCGAAAACCGTGCTGCCGTCGCACCGGGTGACCACATAATGCAGGTCAAGCGCAACCTGCGTACCGGCGTGGGCCTATCGTTTCCGCCCAACGCACCTGCGTGGCCGACATGGTTCGGCGGGTGCCACCACTCATCCCACATGGGCCCCATGTATCTTCACTCATTGTGAAGTCGCCTATCCAGACATGAAGTGCAAGGGCATCGGCGAGGCTGCTGCCATCAGAACAGCCGACCGCGGGCTCCCTCCAACAGCATCAAGCAGGCGTGTCGAGGGAGTCAACGAATTTCTCGAGGTCGTAGTGAACGACTTCATCTTCCTCAAGAGTCCCAGGCGGCGTAAGGGTGACTTATTTACCACCGGCGCTTTCGCGCGCGAGGTCGAGCAACTCCTCGTAACTGGAGTCGTAGCCACTGTAGGCACCAATGACTTGCATCGTTCGGGGGTTCACCAGTGTGTTTTGTGGAATCCCTCCGCCGGCCGAGGGCGAGAACAGGGAAAAGGCTGGGTCGGCCGCCACGAAGCTTGAGAACAGTCCGTACTCATCTCGCCAATTCATCGCCGTTTCGCCCGAAGCGGCAGAGGCGTAGTCGTCTTCAAATAAAAGGGAAAGGACCATAATGTTTAGGCCCTCTTCGGCCCAGCCGTCCATGTCTGACATCATGGCTGCGCCTTCCTCACGGCAGGGAGGGCACCAGCCAGCCCCAGTCGCAAACAGGATGGCATCGACGTCGCCGAGGCGGCCATCACAATCAAAAAACTCAGCGACGGAAATGACTCTTAGTTCGGTATCGCCGGGACCCACTCCTTCCCAGCTGAGTGTACTGGGCAGGGTGGAGCCGACATCCACGCCAAAGGGGGCGTCCGGCCACTCACATGGCTCGTCTACACTGCTGCCAGTGTCGTCCGCATCTGCTTCCTCGCAGTCTGGCGCACCGCTGCAGCTATCATCGTCGTCCGCATCTGCTTCCTCGCAGTCTGGCGCACCGCTGCAGCTATCATCGTCGCAGTCAAACAGTCCATCTGCATCATTGTCGGCCCTATCCGAACAGTCTCCAGGTTCCATGCCTTCGATGCGTTCGTCGATAGCTGGCCCCGATTCTTCCATTTCGGCGTCGTCGCAACCAATGGCCATAGTGAAAAGAAGAGAGAAAAGGAATGGAACGGTTTTCATGGAGACTCCAATGGAGGGACTGGTTCTGACACTTTGCTTGGGGGAGGTTCTGGACAACAGGCTAAAATCGAGAGTTTCTTCACATTCATAGGCCTTAGTTGGCTTTGGCTTTCGCCTCTTTGGGATTGCTAAAACCCAATACCTGTTACCTGCGATAGCCCTTTACCTACACTGGTAAGCCAGTCCAATTGAACCATTAACGGAACATTCAGCACCGACGGGACGCAGTGTCCCATATGGCTGCATCCTAAAGGATGACTCCCAACCAGAGGGACACTCGAAGCGGAAGAAGTGACACACGCTGTTGGGGCTCGTGGCAACTACCTAAGCGAGGTTCCAGGTTCGATTTCTGGCCAGCCCTCAGGGCTGTCTCGAGAGGGCGGCCATACGAGCGCACGACGAGAGGAATGTGCACTGCCGCGGATGTGTGCTGGGCTCTGATCTTCTCACACATGGTTTCCAATAACGTTGGCAACACCATTGAAAGTTGCACAGCGTGTAAACTGGTTCTATACGAACACCCAACTAGGAGATTGTCTGATGCCAAGGCTTGCTATTGCTGACCCACTGGCTCACGTTTTTGGTCAAATGATCGAGAGATGGACCGGAGTGGGGCTGCCGATGGACATCTATGAGGGCGGTGCCATGGTGCTCACGCACAGGGCCGAGCACCTTCAGCACCTCTACCTTAACGCTGGCATATCCATCGGTGTTGTGCGGGAGAGGTACCCCAGCCTGGGGGCCTGGTACGTGGTTTTGGTTTGCAAGGGCCTCCCAAACGAGATGTCGATCTCGGTGCCCACCCTGCAGTCAGCCATCCCGCCCGAGGTCAAGGCGGGCGCCGTGGCGGTCGTGTCTGATTCGGACATGGGCGCGGTGCTGGCGAGTTGGTTGCGTGGTGCGGTCCGTCCCGAGGTCAGAGCTGCCGGCTTTAACGATATTGAGAGCGCAACGGCTTGGCTTGCCGGGCTCAGGGCAACCGATAGCAGGGGCTTTAAATGAGTGCAGTCGACGGCCGGACCGCGCTGCTCAGAGCCTGCCTCGATATGTCAGACCGGGAGGTCGCGGTCGCACTGGCGTGGATCGAGAGCAACGGCCCAAAGCGCATAGACGCTCTGCTCAATAGCTGCCTGGGCCGGCTTGCTGGCGAGCCGGCAACGCTCGCAGAGGGCCGAAAGATGAACCGAGACGACGCGATCACAGCCATAGCCGCGGCCGTTGATCTCCTAGTTGGGACCCAATAGTCTGAGCTACCCGGTCTGGGTGTTCTTAGCGGGGATGGCGGTGTAGCTGAGGAGCAGTCGCCGGACTGCGTCGACTGCCTCGGGCGGCGCTATGTCCATGAACTCAGCGAGCAGCGCGTGATCTGCGTCGCCGACCTCAGACTCTGCGCCCTTAAGATCGAAGCTCAGTACCAGGCCGACAGCCTCAGACCATGTTTTAAGCTGCTCAATGTGTGGGACAGCGTCGCCCTTTTCCCAGTTGTAGATCGTCATGCGGACAACCCCGAGCGCCTGAGCCAACTCGATTCGAGAAAGGTCCGCCACCTGCCGGGCCTCAATCAGTCTTAGTCTGAGCTGGTCCCAGTTCATACAAGTCACCTACTTTCACGCACCCCAATACGGGGTGTCCAATGTGTCTATACAGTATCGGATATCGAAGATATAGACAAGGGTTGAAAATGGTCGGCGAGCCTGTGAGGACTCACGCCGGACTGCGGGGGCCGGAACCCACCGAGGTGTCCGGGTGTTATATCTGGCGTTCGGGACTACGCCTTACTCCACTCACATCACGGCCAAACAGCACATGTCTACCAAACTTCCCGTCTACATTGCAGTCCTCTTCGCCTTCACTTCCGCATGTGCCGAAAAGGTAGTCGCTGGTGAAGGCTACGAGCTCTCGGAGGTTGAAAATGACGGTGAGTCTCTGGAACCTTCGCCGGGCGACGAAGCGGACGATGATGAGGGTGAAGATGACGAAGACGAAGACGAAGACGAAGACGAAGACGAAGATGTTCCGGACATCGATATGCGCACATTTGCCATGAAACAGCGGATCTCTACTCTCATGCCTGGCATTTGGAATCCATCCAACCTCGAAGAGGTTCGAACCACAAGCTACCTGCGGGTGGAGTGGGTCCGAGATGGTACGGACGTGAGCTGGACCGAACAACTGTGCGATATCAATTCGACCGAAGCGCATGGCGCACAAACGAGTTTTCCTTGGGCATTCGTCTCGAGCATGCCCCAGCGTGAGCGGTTTGGCAGTTTGTCGGAAGCCGAGGTTGGTGCCACCTTCGAAACGGAGCCGTATCTGTCTATGGATGGTGTCGAATTGGCGGATCCGTGGGGCGACGCGCTGCCGACTTCATCCGGTGACTCACGGGTGTTCGACCAGGATTCGGATGGCCAGGCTGGGATTACAATCCATGTGGATGCGGGCATTGTTGCGGGAGACATATACGTCGTTCAGCGTTCCGAGTACCAGTTGACTGGAGTGGTGGTCGGGCAAGAGCGCATCGAAGCGTACATTGATTACGATGCGGACCAATCTATATTGGGCGCTTCGAACGGGGTGCTCACGATGGTCGAGGTCGAACCACAGACAAACCCGGATCCGACGGCCAGCTACGTGATCTTCCAGCAGGTAGACGATGACACCACGTGCTCGGACATCAAATCAGCAGGGGAGAGCTTGTTCTAGGCCAGCTGCTCACACGCGTGCTCCCAGATCAGGGACGCCCCGCCACCGAGATGGACAGGCCAGGCAAGGGATACGGCCACGTTTGGGGACTCCCATTAACGGATGAAAACCCGGTGACCATAAGGAAGCCGAGTTGGGGCTGGAGGTGAACGTTCTCGTCTCGGCCAAGTCCGATATCCCAGCCGATGCCCCCACCGTAAGTGATGGCTACGCCGTAAGAGACCCCTACGTGGAGGTACGGTCCCGTAGCTGAGTCGTACTCTCTTTCGCCGTACACTCTGAGCGAAGAACTCAAGAAAGGAAACACAGGAAAGCCCGACACGCCGAGCTTAAGTCCCCACGTCTCACCGGTGAAGTCCACATGAACTCCACCCAATATACAGGCCGGATCCAACCCGACGCAGACGCCGAGCCGGGTTTCCGGGAATGAGGATAAGCTGGACGAGTACGAGGTACGTTTGGGTCGGGATCGAAGAGTCGAGGTTCTATTGGGTGCGGCATGCGAGACTCCGCCTTTTTTTTGGAATTCCGCGAGTGCATTCGTTGTTGGGTGTGCATTCCCCGTCAGCTTAGAAAGCACCCAGGGAGGGATTCCACTTTGGAGGGCTTGAACGACGGCATCCTCCTTCATTGCCCAAGTACCCGTGTGGTCAAGGTCTGTCGGTCCATGCTGCATGGGCGGGGACCCAACGCCCCGTGTACGCCACACCAATGTCCAAGGGTCGGTTTGGTAGCACCATTGGTTGCCCACAGAGTCCGTGAAAGTGACTCGATCGCTTTCCAGTTCGATGTCGACTATCGAAGAGAGAGGTCCATCGGCGGGCGCACCCATTGCCGGACCACTGCTGATTAGGGTGGCGACCAAGCACAGTAAATGGAGCATTGCAGCCCTTTCAAATGGGGGGTCCCATCCTAAACCAAGAATCGGTGCAGATGTATAATTAGTATTTACCTTTATCGCGCTTAAGGTGGCTCGGTTAATCTGCGTCTATGCCACCTCGAACACCTTGCCTGCTGGTACTGCTTTGTAGTCTTTGGGCCTGCACTCCTTCGTCCAAAACCGAACCTGGCGCTGAGGTCAGCATCCCCACAGATGACACGGCAGCACCCGGATCGACGGACGAGGGCGGCGCGGACTCCGCCGCACCCGAGGACAGTGGCTTGCCTGAACATTTCGACACAGCAGAGCCCAGCCCTCCCACCAAAAGTCCAAAGCGCGGCTTGGCCTACGACCTGCTCGACGAAGGAGACTTGGGTGCCATTTCATCGGAGGTCAGCTGGTGGTACAACTGGTATTTTCAATCGAACGTCGCCGAGGGGTTTGAGGCCCGGCACCAAATGCAGTTCATCCCCATGTTGTGGGGCTACAATGCAGAGTCCGACTATGTCGCACTTGAGTCTTGGCTGCTGGAACACTCGGATGTGAATGACATTTTGGTCATGAACGAACCCAACCTAGTGGACCAAGCCAATATGACACCCGAAATGGCCGTTGATTACTGGCTGCGGGCCGAGCAGTTTCAGGCCGAGATGTTCACCACCCATGGCCGCACCATTCGTCTTGTCGGTCCGGCTATGACCTGGGGCACGATGGTGGGCTACGCCGACCCTGTGGTCTGGCTCGATGCCTTCTACGCTGCGTTTAACGCTGCTCATGGGCGCGACCCCATCATCGATGCGCTTGCATTTCACTGGTACGACTACGGCCTCGATGACCAGCTGTCCCGCTTGGAAAGCTTCGCTAAACCATTCTGGGTCACCGAAATGGCCAACTGGCACACCGAGGAGGGCTGGACCATCGACACCCCGGAGAAGCAGATAGAAACCATGGCGGACATGGTGGGCATCTGCGAATCGAGGGCGGATGTAGAGCGCTACGCCTGGTTCATCGGGCGTTGGGCACCCGACCCACACCACACGAGCATCTTTTCTGAGGGGCCAGGCGAATTGACCGCTCTCGGTACAGCCTACCTAGCCCAGCCCTGGTAAAACGAGAAACCGACGCCCACACGGTGCCGTAGTGAAGGTTGAGGCTGACACGCCAATCTTCAGACTGAGCTGGCTCCGCTCACGCACCCGTAAGAATAAGGCGCGGGTAGGTAAAGAGGGGCCCCGGTCCGCACATTGTCCCCGACGATGACGAATCCCCCGCGATCTGACAACTGGAATCTACTTAGATTAGACATGTCTAAGTGGGGGGGGGACGGCAGCTTTAATTCAAAACTCAGGTCTTTAGGCGGTAGACTCAGCACCGATGAAGTATCTATTCTCCATCTTTGTGCTGGCTGGTTGTCCCGATCCCGGTGTCGAGAAGAACCCATTCAGTGACACTGCGGGAGATGATTCGGCCGCCGATGACACCGCTGGGGTGAGTCCGACAGACAGCACACCCCGCTACGATGCCACTCCGGTATGGCCGCTGTGCGGTCGCATCACCGAGGATCCGCCCCCGGGTTGGACCGAAACCGACGGCTGTCCCAGTGAACGCTGGAACAGCACCGACCACACCGACTACCCCATCAACTCCACATTCGGCCCGCGCCTGCTGTGGTCGGCGGACTACCGGTACGACTACCACCGGGGCATCGACCTCTCCGCAGA
>CAWVVG010000138.1:0-8380 GCA_963932775.1 uncultured bacterium | reverse complement strand
ACCCGCGACCCTCAGCTTGGAAGGCTGATGCTCTACCAACTGAGCTATTCCCGCTTAAAGACAAAAGAAGTGGTGGGGGCGGGTGGACTTGAACCACCGTAGGCGAAAGCCGGCGGGTTTACAACCCGCTCCCTTTGACCGCTCGGGCACACCCCCGCACTTCTAAGGTTGGTGGCCTGGCGAACCAGGCCTTTTTAAAAATTGAAACTGTTAGAGATCGTCTGGTGCTGGCGAAGGGACTTGAACCCCCAACCTACGGTTTACAAAACCGTTGCTCTACCAATTGAGCTACGCCAGCATGCCTTGAACGCTGTGCTGATGCACATCGCCACCTTAGGGCTCCCGCCGTTTAACCAGTCCCACGGAGGCGGCAAGCCTTTGTTACCGTCGATCCGTAGACGGGACGGGCTTGTCACCAGACTGTGGCAGAAATTACTGGGAACTCCAGACGGTTCATTAGTGCTTCTTCCCACGAATTACCGCTGGTTCTTTGAACAAGTTGGGCGACAGGGTGGGGGAAATCTGCAATGACTTCACCTCTACTTCTTCCACCAACTTTCCGTTTCGTTCCACTCGAACACGGTGTGGGACGATCAGTCGCTCAGCCACCGGTTGGTACTCATCATACTGAAAAGTCACCCGACCACCGCGGGTCACCCACGTCACCTGAGCGAGAAGGTGGGTCGCTTCATCAAATAGCGCCGCCTCCAGAGCGTTGAGCTTTCCGTCACTATCGGCCTTCGGCACCAGGCGAAAATGGGGACGACCCCGATGATTCACCCGCCCGGAAGTGATGAGGCCTCTCCACTCCGAAGCCTCCTTGATGTCCCCTGCAAACCCGAGTGCAATTGAGAGGATGCCGCTCTCGGGTGCAAACCGCGCCATCATCTCTTCCGCTTGGGTGGTGTCTCGTTCTCTCACCAGTTCGTGTGTCGCCACCCAGGACTTTCCACCCGTGCCCAAGACTACGGTATTGGAGACCCCATCGCCCTTGACCATGTCGACTTCCAGCCGAGAGAGCGTTCCGGAGCGATAAAAATGGTGGAGGATCGACCACTCCTTGTCCCCAACGACCGTTCGGGACGCAAAGCTGAACTGGACCGACGGCGCCGCCTTGAGAAGACTTCCCCCTCCTGAGCGGCCGCCATGGGCCTTGGCCGCCATCTTGAGTACGGCCTTCGCGCTTGGAATCGACCCCGCGTCAACCGCTGCATCGGGCGAATCGACGGTATCCTCTGGAGCCTTGCCCACCGTCGCGATCACCTCACGCTTGTACCCCAAGCCTTCGACCACACTGACCGGAGTGCCTTCCACGGTGAATGACGATGCAGCGGCCAGTGCCGAGTCTCGGTCTTCAAAACCATCGAGTCGCACCAAGTACCGCCAACCCACGCCCCGTATGAAGCGTCGACTGACCCGCATGTGCTCACCATCGGGACCGTAGGCCAGCATTGCGGCCTCCGCTTCGTCTTTGGTCGAGTGGTCCGAGAGCTCGAGGAAAAAGCTTCCCGCGAACAATGCCGTGCTCCAACATAGAAGGAGCCCACACAACAATGGCCGAATCATTTTCACCGGGCTGTTCTACCTCTCCGAATGCCCAGGGTCCAACCGCTCAGCCAAAGCAGCCTTAAGATCCTGCTGAATTTCCGGGCTGATGGGCTCGCCGTTAACGGTAGTCCAGTTCAGGTCGGCCAAATCAAATCCTTCGATTTCGATGGGGCTGGGCATAAAGCTCAGCCAGAAAGCCACGACAGTGATCGCGGTGATCACCTTGGCGCGCATGGTAAGCGGAGGCTTTCGGGGGACCGGAAGACTCTCCCAAGCCCCCAGAACACACAGCAGTACCGCCCAGAATGCCCAGCCGGTCCACACCACACCTGCAGCGAGCGCCACACCAATCAATATCTTGGATACCCATGGTGCGTAGCGTGGAGCGAGAGCATTAAGGATGTGGCCCCCATCCAATTGCCCAATGGGGATGAGGTTGATGGCGGTCAATAAACAACCGACCCAGCCCGCGGTCGCGAGGGGATCGAGCGAAGCATACCTGGACGGAGGTGCACCCAAGACCCACTCACCCAACAAGTCCATGATCGGTGGATTCGCCAAGATCATCAGCGGGAGCTCGGTTGGACCGACTGCAGCCCCCGTCCACTCTCCGAATCTGGTGATCCACACTTCAAACGTCGTGGGCGTTGGCACAGGTGCACGAAGGACATCGAGGATAGCGGGGTCCCATACCAGCTCTGGCACAGGGTGCTCAATGGTTCCAGGAAGACCGGCTGCAATGGCAATCAAGGCCACAGCAAAACCAGCGAGAGGACCGGCAGCCCCCATCTCCAGCAACGCAGTCCGGCTCTTGGGCAAACTCCTCAAGCGTATGATCGCCCCGAAGGTACCGAACGCGGCTGGGAATGGAAGAAAGTAGGGCAAAGACAATGCAAAGCCATGGGCCTTTGCGACCCAGTAGTGGGCCATCTCATGACTGAGCAAAATGGCCATCAAAGCCACGGAGAACTTCGTGGCGGCCCAGGCAGACTGCGGGTCCGTGAGCGGGCTGGCTTCCGTCCATTGAAAGCCGTACACCAAGTATACGCATGCAAAGGTCGCAAAGAAGAGCAGCACCGAACGTCGCTGCTCCGCTTTGAACTCCAGTGTGTTGGCCTCGCCTGACGGCTCAGTCAATCTGTTTGACCCTCAGTTCGTATGGACCCGTCTCAGTGCCAGCCCCGACGACCACCACATAGCGAGCGCCACCGGCCAAGGTGGTCTCCAGATAGGCTTCTTCCTCAGACTCTCCGCTTTGACCACCGAGGTTCCTTGCGCGGTCCACGTACGGATCGTCGTTCTCATCAATCGAGTCCAGATCGATCAAATCCTCAGCCTCGTAGGGCTCTACACCGCTGAAGTCTCCGCCGGCCAGCGCACACTGCATGACCATCACCTGCTCGATCAGGCTCTGTGGCCGAGGTTCATCGACGTCCAGCACGCCATCGCGGTCCCAGTCTGTTCCACAGGTCGGGTCATCCGATGCGGTATCCGTTGTTCCGGTGTCACTCAACCGTGCCATGCCACAAGGATCGAAGTCCCCCGTGACACCATCGGCGCCTGGGTTTGGGCTCAGGAACATCTGGTAGTACAGATAGTCCAACATCGATGCTGGATAACCAAAGTCTACCCCGTCCTCACATTCACCCCGCCGGGTTCCATCTACACTCGGTGAAGGCACGAACTGTTGGGGCACAACTGCGGCCCAGAGGTCGAACGGAGCAATGTCTCCATCGGTGTTCTCGTACCGACGGTCGACCGTAATCACGACCGTTATGTCTTCCGATGCTGACCTGTCTGTCAGGTCGAGCAACCAGCGATCCGTATCGTATACATCCGCCGCTTCTTCTTCGCCCTCTGGGCTCAGAGAAAGGGTGACGCCCGCTGACGAAATGGTACCCATGCCCGTAATAGGCGAGCCATCTTCGGGGAGGTCCGGAAGCGGCATATTGTTCGCATCCGTGGCAGAGAACACATTCTCAACCTTGTAGTCCACACTTTCGGGGTCGTGCCACCGAATCAGTACGCCCTTGATATCACTCGAGCTCGACTGAACTTCAAGGGTAGACTCGGCATATGGAATGTCCGTTACTCGGACCACATGCGCCGCATACGCGCCCCCGATGTACCCATTGAATGGAATGGCCGCGACAAAGGTGAAGTAGTCGGTGTTGCCCAATTTGACCGCGTTCTCTTCAATCTCGCTTGGCTCGTCCGTCGTGCCACCGTCCCGGTACAAGTTGTTGCCCGATACATCGATGCCGCGCTGATACCCGTTGGCGCCGAAATAGTCACCGGCGGTGGGTGCAATGGTCGGCGCGGAGATCAGGGTGGGGCTCTTAAAAAGATCCCAGGAATCTGTGTCCACAAAGTCGGCACCACCCTCGCCTACTTCTCCTGTAGTCAGCAGTGCGACCTGCCAGGCCACAGCCAAGTCCTTCAATTCGGCCTCTGTGACCGCTTCGATGTTGCATACACCCGTACTTTCGGTCTGAACCAAATCAGCCAAGATTCCTTCGCCGTAGCTGTCGACCAACCAGCGGAAGAACAGGTATTGGGCCCCACGAGTGGAGGTGCTGATCGCCGAATCCTCGGAGTCATCGCCAGTCTTAGAAGGTGGAGGTGGCTCATCGCCGCCCTCGCCGCCCTCGCCGCCTTCTTCTTCCTCCTCCTCACCACACTCCGCGGTTTCCTCATTGCCATCTGTGAGGCTGTACAGATGAGGGGCGTCCATATAGTCCCAGGCATCGTCGTAGAAGATTGCACCAAAGCCAAGCAAATCCGTCACTACGGCAGAGATACCCTTGGTTACCCAGCCCTCCTCAGCATCTGATTCGTTGACCAATACATGCTGGTTGTACGAGACCAAGGCCACCATGCCTTGAACGATGCGCCCAGCGAGATCCATGCCCGTGTACTCATCGACTGTCACCGTAGCGAATGGATTGAAGTGTCCGTACGGGTCTGGGGCGTACACAAAGATGACTTCCTGTTCATCGGAACACGGGTTTTCATCGGAGGAGTAATCGTCGAGGTCATGTTCGGGGTCGGTATACGACTCCACCAAGGTCTCCCACTCATCCTCGTCACTGCTGGTGGTCGAGATCGCGTTCAGCACAGGGCTGATGACGATGCTGACCCGCCCGTTTCCATCTTCATCAGAGGGATCTCCGAGTAGGGCCGTGACATTGGGCACGATGTTCGTGTCCACGATGTTTACGATCGTCTCCAGATCACAATTGTCGAACCCATGTGCGTCATAGTCCGACTCCTCAAAGCCGCCTTCCTCGAGATCGGCGCAATCAAAGTACCGATCGATGGGCACGTCTCCGTCAACCCAAATCGCAGCGTGCTCACCCAGGGCCCACAAAGTCGCGTCGATGACTTCACACTCGGCGTCATCGGAGATGTCTCGCCGAACCCGGAACACTCGACGAGCAATTCCAATGTCGGTATCGTCGAGGGCGCTGCCAGATGGCGGCGGAATTACCACGCCTTCCGACGTGGTCTCTACAAAACGAGGCCGGCGAATCTCGCGGACCACAGCGGAGTCTGTTCGCTCCATACGTACCGCAGTGAGTGGAACCGCCGGCATGGGAGCCATGCCGGGCTCACCACCACCATCGGGCGGGCCCGAGTCTCCACCACCTTCATCCGGTGGGCCTGAGTCTCCACCACCTTCATCCGGTGGGCCCTCGCCATCGCCGCCCTCGTCGGGGGCCCCTCCCCCATCCCCTTCTTCCTCTTCCTCTTCCTCTACTTCGGAGGAAGGAATGTAGCGGAGGGTGTACCCAGCAGCGTCCGTTCCAGTATTGACTAGCACTAGATAGAAGTCCTGGTCCTGATTCGAGTCGCCGGACAGGTCAGTCAGGTCAATTTTCAACCCGCCTCCACTCTCCTCGGCTTTCTGAATATCACCTGGATTGTCGAACCCTTGCTCGCCTCCACCGGTGTCATCCATCGGCTCAGCCGAATCATCCATGGGATCATCGGCATCCATATCCGCATCCATGTCTGGCGCCGGGTCGTCGTCGGGAGGCGTTGCGGTTCCCGTGTCATCGCCCTCATCGTCCGGGGTGACGTAATCTCCACCACTCGCGAAATAAGCTTGCTTGGGGTCACCACACCCTGTGGCCACCAACGTTGCTACCAGAATCGAACATGTTTTCCAGGTATTCATCAATCAACCTTTGCACCCGACGGCGCAGATCCGTACACGGTGAGCAGTATAGCCTCCCGCTACTATCAACCGACAGCCCTTCGCTCACAAACGTTGGCCACAAGCCTGCGCCAAGACCCTGGCGTACACGCCCTCGAGGTCTTGGGCGCGCGCATCCCATGTACACGCAGCCCGTATATGCTCGATGGCTTGGGCACCAAGGCTTCGGCGGTGGACGTCGTTTTGGAGCAGGTGACGAATCTCGGAAGCCATTGCCAACGGATCGTGGTTGGGCACCACCACAACACCGGGCAGCGGTTGGGCTGAGCCTGCGGCCACCACCGTCGGTACCCCCAGAGCCAAGTAGTTCAAAAGCTTGATGGGGTATCCGCTGCACAGGGTTCGCGGAATGGCCGCCACTTGTGCAGCCTTCACCAAGGATTTCACCTCACCGAAATCGCTGGTCTGAATCAACTTGAGGCGTTTAAGGCCACACTCCGCCCACCCATCGAGAGGACTCGCACTCACAAGGAGCAGTCCGCACTCCGGGAGATGCCCCATGGCCTCGATCAGCACATCAAGGTCTTGATACCGATCCGGGTTTCCCGCGTACACCACCCACGGCCCATCAGGGAGCACCGCAGGAACAACATCATCGAAGTCCGCCGTATCCACCCCAGGCTGAACCATGGTCACAGCAGAACAGCCAAGCGCTTCGAGGGTACCAACCGAGCCATGATTGAGTGCCACGGCATGTTCCGCGAGGCGAGGCACCCGCTCATCCAACCAACGCCCGAGTCGGCCAGCCACTCGACGGGCTGCAGCACTCTCGAAGTAGCTCGGCAACTCCTCAGCCATCGTGTTGTGCGCGTTGTAGACGATGGGTGTGCGGGTGCGCAAGCGAGCCAATGCGGCAGCGATGGGTGCTTCATAGTTGTGGGCATGGACCACATCCGCATCCACCGATGCGATCCGCTGAGCGAGGGCCAAGTCGAGAATGGGCTTCACGAAATCGGGGCCTGCCCGCATGTTGTTGTAGCCGGGGAGCCGGGGGGTCCGAAGCACTCGATAGTCCGGGTCCACCTCGCCTTGCCCATGGCCATAGCAGACCACCGTCACATCGTGCCCGCGCTGGGCCAGCGCCTTGGACATTCCGCGAACAAAGACTTGGGACCCTTGGGGAGAAGGAAATGGGAATGCGGCGGCTTGGACGATTCGCAAGGGTCGCTCGAGTGGGCTCACAGGTACCCCAGCCGCTCAAGTCGAGCGCGGAGCGCCTCGGCTTCGTCCGGGCTGGCCGATGTCGGCGTTCGGCCGTCGCTGATCCCCCCAGATCTCTTGGGCAGGTTCTCGGACTTCAATGCATCCATCAAGACCGTGCCATCCATTTGGTCCGGCACGGACTGGCCCATCAAGTGGAGCAGCGTTGGCGCAATGTCGGCCATTCCCGCCTCAATGTCCGCACCAGCCTGAACCCCCTCACCCCACAGACACAAGACGCCGTGCTGCCGGTGGGTCCCATTCATTCCGAGGCCTTTCCCGCCCGGGTACTCGTGGGGCTGGAGCCTGCGCCAAGTGGTGCCCTTTGGAACCCGAGCGGAGGCCAGCAACGTGTAGCTGTATCCATCGCGATTGTTGAGCTCGACGATAATCTCCGGAGAATCCGCCACCCGAGACCCCTCGTATAGATCTTCTCGGCGGGTCACGTCGGCGACGACCTTGTGGCCCTCGACCTCCCACCCCAAGAGCAGCTCCCGAAGCTCGACAAACGCGTTGCTCCGCCCCGCAGTGTCATCTTCTGGCAGATTGAGACGAATGGTCGCTGCGTAGTTCATCTCATCGGAGACCGCGCGGGTGCGAGCCATGTCCAAGTCACCAAACCGACTCCGGGTCTCGATGGACCCCAAGACCGCATCGGGTACGGCGCGGTACACCTTTCCTTGCCAGTCAGACGGGATGCGAGTGGCGGCCATCTCACGGATCTTACTGGCCAAGCCCGAGCCAGTCCCCAGCCCACCGACCTCGACTTCACCCTTGTAGCTGAGCCAGCCATGAGCCTCCAAGAAGCGGTTGATGTACAGGGCATGGGTGCCAGCACCGCCAAACCCGTGGTCCGACACTATGCAAATATGCTCTGCATCTGCCGCATCCATCAGGTGACCCAGCGCATCATCGAGCTTGGCATAGACTTGCTCTATGGCACCCTTCAAGCGCGCTGACGCCTCCGATTGATACCGAGGGCTTTCCTCATCGTGAAACATCCAGAAGTGATGGGAAACGGTGTCTGACTCCCCAAAGAGGAGCATGAAACAGTCCCAACGCTCCCCGCTCATGAGCCACTCTCCGATGGCCTGCTTTCGCGGTATTTCCTTCAACAAGGCATCAAGGGCAGCATCGTGCCACTTGTCATCGATGCACGACTCCTGAAAGTCCGCGAACTTCATGCCGCCGAAGCGGTCCTTGATCTCTTTGTAGATGGCTTTGGGGTGGCAAAAGCTCGCGTCAATGCCCGTGGAAACAGGACCATCGAATCCACTGACGACCACCCCGTTGAGGGGCTCCGGAGGCCAGGTGGTTGGAACCGCGACACTGGCCGCCCTGCCACCCCGATCACTGATGACCCGCATCAAGGTCGGAACCGCCCGGTGGGTCGCATTGGTGAACTCCAGCGCC
>CAWVVG010000137.1:0-8456 GCA_963932775.1 uncultured bacterium | reverse complement strand
CATCCAAAACTCGTCTCATTCCTCGATGGGCTGGGCGGGCAACTCGTTGAAGCTGTACCCGGGTCCCCACCAAAAGAGGGGCTGGAACAGGGGCAGCATCCAGTGGTGTCTGACCTGCTCCAAGAAGAACATCTCGTGCTCTTTCTCGACCACGGCCATCTCGTTCAAGACGGTGTCGTACTGTTGGGTTCCGTGGGCATGGAGCAGCCGCACGAGCTCGAAGTACTCGTTCACGTTTCCGCTCTCAAGGCGTCCCGCAAAGTACATCGGCATGAACCACCCGATGACGTAACAACTGGCGGATATAAACTTGCCGATTACGAAATACTTCAGTTCAAACCAGCGAGATACTGACACACCAAGTTCGTTCATGATGGTGAGAACACATTCCCGATGGTGCCACTCCTCGGCTTCAATCTGCCCCAAGGACGCCACTAGGTCGGGGGCATTCACCGAACCCGCATGGCCCTGGTAGGCAAAGGCGGCAGCTCGTTCAGCGGAGTAGGCCAACTGGAGAAGGCGAACCAAGGCTGGTGCAGGGCGCTGGGTCTCGAGGGCATTCATGGCCCCCAGCTATCACGGCACTGTTGGTGGGGTCTACCAGACTGGGCTGGCACCATGCACAAGGTAGAGGGTGCCGGTAGAGCCGGCCCCCGAAGCTCCCATCCACATGTCGCCGATGCCGTCGTCGTTGGTGTCTCCCGCGGGCGCAATTCCCCGACAGCAAGAATCGAATGAACCGTCGCCGATGACGAGAATGTCGGCTTCGGTGGCGAGATCGATGATTCCGCCCTCGTGCCCACCGAGCACCCCGTACGCGATGCCCATGTTGTCGTCGATGCCATCCCAGGTGTGGACCGAGACAAAGATGTCGTCAAGGCCGTCACCGGTGATGTCGCCTACCGTTGCTGAGTAGCGCCCGGCTTTGTCGTCTGTGGCGGTGCCCAACATTTGAAGGTGGGCATCGGGCAGTGCTGTGCTCTCCCACCCCACACTGCTTCCCAAGACGATGTAGGCCGCACCTTCGTTACTGTCCGCAACGTCGTAGTTCGGGGAGCCAATCAGCATGTCGTCCAGACCATCGCCGTTGAAGTCTCCGGCAGGCGTTAGGCCCAGGCCTGCGTACTCGTCACCCTGCATGCCGTAAAAGACTGTGGTGTCCTCTGTGACGGGGGTCGCGGCCAGGAGATCGGCGGCAGAGAACAACAGAATGTCCCCTCCACCAGAGCTTCCTTCATCTCCATAGGGTGCGCCGATGGCGATATCGGGCAGCCCATCTCCATCCACGTCGCCAAGGTTGGCAATCGTAAATCCAAACTGGTCACTGTTTGAGCCACCGTGAATGGTCAGCTCTCCCACATCCTCGCTGCCTCCCAACACCACGGTGACCGATCCTCGATTGTTTCCGGCCGTGGAGTCTTTTCGGGCTCCGATGAGCACATCGTCTAGGCCATCGTCGTTGATGTCGCCGAGCCCCGCCACCGCTTGGCCCCAGAAGGTGTCGGTGGTCGGGAACTCCATTGTGAGGTGGGCACCGGCCACGGTGTCTTCCTCCATCTCCGTAGAGAAGATGTAGGCCATCCCGGCATTCTCGTTGTGCAGGGGTGCGCCCACGACGAGGTCTTCAATGCCGTCGCCATCCCAGTCGCCCGCGAAGGCCATCCCAAAGTACCCGAGCCTCCCTTCACTCTCCACACCGTGCCAGGAGCGGGCATCTTCTTCGGGCCAGGTGGTCTGGTCTCCTTGGATGTCGCCAGGAATGAGCTTGATGGTGCCCACGTTCTCCACTCCTTCCGCGTTGTCGTAATTGTATGCGCTCGAGACCAGCTCGTTTAAGCCATCGCCGTCGAGGTCCTTGGCGATCATAAAGACCGCAAAGGCGCTCGATGCGTGGGTGCCAATCCAGCCCCCCTCGCTTGAGGAGACCACGAACGTGTCGGTGGTGTCATCGCAGTCGCTGTCGATGTCGTCATTGAAGTCGAGGCGGTGGGGGTATACCTGCGGGTCTGAGTCATCGCAGTCGCCGGATACGAAGGCACCGGTAGCAGCCATGGGACATGCTCGGCCCAAGGATTCATCGGTTCCGTACCCATCACCGTCCTCGTCCACAAAGACCGGTACCTGCGTGAAGATGTCGATGTCGTCATCGTCGTCATCCACCCGCTCATCGCAGTCGTTGTCGATGCCGTCGCACACTTCGTTGGCGTCGGGGTGAATCACCCAGTCTTCATCGTCACAGTCCAGATCGTTCGAAACGGAACCACTCACATCCCCGCAGGAATCGGTGGGCGAGCTGGTATCACCAAAGCCATCGGCATCCGCATCGGTAAACCACATGGCATCGGGGTAGCGTGTGCTGTCGCGGTCGTCGCAGTCCCCGGCGTCTTGGATGAAGCCGGTCGGTCGGTGACACGAGTCCAGTGCCGTCTCATCGTCTCCAAAGCCATCGCCATCGACATCCCGGTACCAGGTCTGGCCTGGACGCTCATCGGGGTCTCCATCGTCGCAGTCATCTCGGTTGTCGACAAACCCCTCGGGCGGCTCGCATGCAGCCTCAAGGGTGAAGGGGTCGCCATAGCCGTCGCCATCGATGTCCGCGTAGAAGCTGGATTCGGTACACGGGTCTTCAGGCTTTTCAACGGGCTCGTCACCACCGCAAGCGGCAAGTAAGAGCAAGGTCAGTCGCATCATGCGTCCTCCAGCAGGGCGGCGATTGGATTGGCTCTGAAGTCGCCGATGTCCTCTTCGATTCCGATGGAGTGCAAGAGTGTGCGGGCAATGTGGTTGTTGCCGATGAGCTCGCCCATTGGGTCTACCGCACCAGTTGCGAGATCGATGGGACTCGCCATCATGCCAAGGTCGGTGGTTGCCCCGACGACTTGCCCGCCTTTGGTTCTACCCCCCAGCATCATCATGGCGTTGATCAGGTTGTGGTCCCGTCCGCCGTTGGTGTTGAGCTTCGCCCCTCGGCCAAATTCGCTGAAGCACATAATCGTGGTGTGGTTGAGCCAGTTGTCGCCCGGCTCTTCGCCGAAAGGCGTTTCTTCGAGGTGGGTCGCTAGGGCCGAGATGGAGTCGAAGCCCTCGCGCAAGGACGGTCCATGGTCGCCTTCCCAAGCGCCGCTTTGATGGCTGTCGAGGCCATCGGCGACTTTGATGGTGACGCACCGTGAGATGCCCTTGGTGAGTGCTTGAGCGGCCATCAATGCCAAGTAGCCGCCGTCGCCGGTCGCTCCGGACTCCACGCCGAAGCGATCGCGAAGCGCGAGCATCTCATCGTCGCCTGAGTCGACATTGAAGTACCCAGCAAGGTCGGATTCAATCAGTGCGCGGGCGATGTTTCGATTGGCATAGATGTCTTGCTCACGCTGGGTGGTCGCTTGCTCTGCTTGTTTGGCAAAGAAGGTCTCGAGTGCATCCCGTTGATTCTCCATGAGGTCGGTCGCCGACGGGGAGAGCGCCTTGTACAGGTCGTCGATGCTGCTTGCGGGCAGTCCAGATGCCCACAGAGGATGACCAATGTTGAAGGATGAGAGGCCGGCAACAAGGTTTGGAATCGGCTCCGACCCTCCCAGCAGATAGGCCAATAAGGTGGCCACCGACGAGGCGCGCACCGCTGTCCCTGCGGGCCGAATGCCGGTGAGGGCATGGCGTCGGGCCACTTGGTGGGCCACGGCTTCCATGGCCATCCCGCGGATCACAGTCAGTTTGTCTGCGTGCCCAATGAGCGGGTCGGCGAGATCACCAATGAACGGACCAAAGGTCATGCCATCGACGCTGCTGGGAATCAGGTAATCGGAATCCTCGAGACCACGAAGCCGGTCGTAGGCGGGCTGAATGCCCGTCGAGGACACTGCGCTGGGTGAGAATATTTCGGGATCGCGGGGGTCGAGCGCGAGCAAGCCATCCCACCCGCCTGAGAAGTAGGCGAACACAAAGTATTGGTCGGTGATGGTGGGCGTTGCCGCATGGAGAACGCTGGGCAAGATGCCTAGACTCGGCAGCACCGCACTGGCCGAAGCAATCTTTAGGAAGTCACGTCTATTGGTCTTCATTTCCCCGCCATCAGTACATGAAAAAATCAGGATGAGTGAACATCGCCACACAGACTGTGGCCCATGCAGTGTCGGTAGAGTCGGTCCGCTGATGGACCTTCACAAATAGGGTCTCATAGTCGCCAATGACAGGGTCGGCCGAGTCGCGGGACTTGCCTTGAATCTTCCAGCGCAAGCCAATGATGTTGTTCCGTACATCAGCCTGCTCGGTGGAGCTGGTGTCCTCAATGGAGTGAAAATGACTGTCTTCCATCTCCAGCCATCCGGCACAGGTGGCTCCGGCGGCATCATCGAGGAATTTTTGGAACATGACCGAGGGGGAGAGGTCGGACTCGACCCGCAGCTGGTAGTCGGCCACACCGAGGGTCTCGGCGTAGACATCCCAGTTCGAGTCTCTGTCATCAATCCACGAAATGCCTCCGGTGATGAGCTCCATGGAGTCGCGAACCTGAGCCACAGTCATGCGCTTGAGTTGGCGGGTATGGGTGGCTGGTTCTGCGGGCTCATCCACAGATCCCCAATCCAACCCACTCACCACAGGCAGGTCGGCTGGTTGCTCTGTGTGGCTTGGAGGCTTCTTCGCAGGTTCATTGCCACCACACGCCAGGGCCAGAAGCAAGATCATTGGGCACCTCCCCAATATGGGCTGCTCATGACAATTCGTTTGACCATGGCCCTGTAGTCATCATCGGCTTGAAAGCGTGCAGTCCAGTCGTCGATCTGGGCGGGATCGGCGTCTGCATTGAGCAGCCAATCGGACGTTTGCTGCACAGCGCACTGACTAAAGAGGCCTGATTCCTCCGCTTGTGTGACCCAACCCAGTGGGCCCAGGTCGGGGTGTTCCGATTTGTCATCGGCCAAGAAAGCGTAGGGTGTGTACCATCCCAAAAAGGGAAGTTCATCGGCGTGGCTGGGCTCTACAATGTAGTTGTCTTCACAGAAGTCCGAGCAATCCAGGCCAGTGATAGCACAGGTGGCGCACTCCTCTGAGAAGGCGGGGAACTCGCTGGCTGATCGGAAGTTTGTCGCGGCCTCATCCCAACGGGCCCAGTATGCGGCCCACGGCTCCAGGCGTGCATGGCAACCAAGACAGCCTTCCCGAAGTTGCAGGTTGGGACTGGGTATGACCGTAGAGCTCAGACCGGCAATGCCCGTCTCGGGCGGGATGAATTCTGAGCACAAGAAGGCGCTGTAGAAGCGGTTTGCACGACCCCGGTTGGTCTGGTGTCGGAGCAGCCAGGCTGGGGATGTCAGGACGCCATCGTGGTGGTCTTCCAGGGTCACTGGAACCCAGGTCTCATCCAAGAAGGCGATATCCGGCAGGGATTCCACGGGCACTGGAGACTCGAAGTCATCGGTGTCGAAGGGGGCGATGTGTCGAAAGAAGTGGGTGGACTGCCCGTTTAAGAACATCGTTTCGCCATCAAACAGCGAGCCGTAGCCGCCACCGGCGCCCAGCATGTGCCGGACACGCTCGTTGAGGTCAGCGGAGAAGGCTTCCTCCATGACGCCCTCGACGGCGGCCGGCATGCACCACTGCAGTCCGGGGCCGCATCCACAATCGGACTCTTGATGGGCCTCTTCGGTGGCGCAGTCCACGCCCGCTGCGGAGACCTCCACAAGCTGTGCATCCAAAGCACAGGCCATTATCGGATTGTCTGGATCCCAGTAGGGTGCGACCTCGATGTAGCCCTCTGAGATCGACCCATCCTCGTTTGTGACCCAAGAAGTGGGGCGATTTAGCTCGTCGACGGTGGCCTCAAACTCACCGCAATGAGTCTGTGGTAGTCCCCGGGTGTAGCGACTCCGACTGTTGTTGAACCACACATTGTTCCGCTTAAAAATCCGGCGCTTGTTCAGGAGGTTGACCTCGAGGCTGTTCCAGAATCGGTCCCTGTGTTGTGCGATGACTGTGGCCTCAAATTCAGGACTGGAGAGCCAAGCATCCAAGGCCGACTCGTCCATCCCGTCGGCCGCCTCTATGGCCTCCAGCTCGGCTTCGGTTGGCACCACACCGCGGATATCGAGTGACAGGGCCCGAACGTAAGCGTGGAGGTCCTGGCTGGATGCATCGACCCATGTTCCACCGGCTCCCAGGAGAATGAAGGCCATCGGCCACAGCAACCATGGTTTCATTGGAATCCTCCATGCTTCCAAGCGCGGATCATGACAATCTCCTCATTGCTCAAGTATGGGCCACCCAAGGGCATGTCCTGGGCCGTGACCAAGTCGATGATGCTCTCTATGCGTCGTTCCCAGCCTGCCGCTGTGGAGAGGTCCGTGAGGGTCTCCCCGCCGTGACAGCGCAGACAGTGTGCCTGGGAGAGGGTCTCAATCTCTGACCACTCCACATCCGAGAGTTCGCCCACCCAGAGGGGGTACTCGCTCAGAGAGTCGCCCATGGCTGATTCTGTAAAGAAGCGGAGACTGTGTGCCCCTTCAGCGAGTTGTTCCGGGTCGATGGTTATTTGGTAGGTGTCTTCGCCAACATCCAGTGCAATGTCATCCACCCAGACCGAGAGGCTATTCAGGGTGTCGGGATCGGATGGGAGCAAGGTCACGGTTTCGGAGACCATGAGACTCTCTGAGAGTCCGGTCACCACCACCGGTCGGCCCGCCGAGTGCCGTCGCAACTGACCCTCTCGGATCTGGAGCAACCGGCCATAGTCGTCGACCCCGATCATTCCTTCTGCAATCAGAGGATATCCAGTGAATCCACCGTCGTGAAACTGGTACACATTGCTCGTGCCTTGAACCCAGATGGTCGGACCCACCACATCGTGCACGGGCTCTGGCATCTGGACCTCAACGGGCTCAGACTCCCCTCGCTTGAGGTACAGCGTTTCATCTGCGACCAGCCACAGGTTGTCTGTGGCATCGACAGCCAGTGCTGTCATCGGGTGGTCCCACAAGCTTTCGACCTCTGGGCCCTCGTCGGAGAGCGACACGGTGATGAGCTGGGGAACGGCGAGATGGACCTGGTTGTCCGTGGCTGCAAAATCATAAATCGATGGATATCCATCTATGGCAACCTCGCTCAACATCCCGTCGACCAGGCGGAACAGGCGGCCCACTCCCTTCATCCAGGTGGTTTCTCCTGCAGATCGCATGGTCTCGACGGGAACTGGAACAGGCAGGCCAAGGGGAGCAAGGTCCGTACCATCGAAGACGAAGGCGTCGCCATCCAGTACCATAATGACACCCAGATCGGTGCGAACGGCTGCAACGGATTCGTGCGCGCCAACAAAAAAGTGGTCTTGAACGCCTTCATCGATGAACCAGACACCAGCCTCGTCCTGACACAGGAACTGGTGTGCCATGAGCGGGCTTACCGACGAGCACGTGGAGACTTGTTCGGTGAGCAGTAGGCCTTCGTCGAACCAAGTCTCAAAGGTGGGGGCTGCGGTCTCATTGACAGAAACCAATGCATCGGCCGAATCGTCGTGTTGATCCGAACATGCAAACATCAGCAGCAAGTAAAAGGAAATCCCCATTGGGTGTGATTGTACCTTGAGCGAAGGTTCAAAGTGAGCGCCATGTTCATCGCATGTACAAATCTGTGCCCAATTCAGCCGCTGTGGTTCAGTGTTTAGTTTTTGGTTTGACCCTAGTAGGCCCTGGGTACCTGTGGGTTAGGGCCCACCCATGTGGCTTGTATTGGTGAGCATAGTGGCCCACGCTGGGGGTCTTCAGACACAGCTTGACCGGCCCCGACCGGTGGCTGGACACGCAGTCTTTGAGCTTCGTCTGGGGGTCGATGGGGTGGTCTCCGGTGACCAAGAGCTTCGCCCGTATGTGTGCGGAGAGCTCAGCCCGTTCAAGCGCGTGGGCATCGAGGCCTGCGGCAACGGTTCGGGTGTGCTGCACCAGTCTGACGGTCCCGATGTGGCCCACTTCAGGCTCCGGGCTGCTGCCCTCGAATTCGAGGAAGGCCGAACCCACAGGATGGTGATGGTCGGGGTGGGGTTTACCGAGGTACAGCGCTCCGCCGACCGGCCCGGATTTCGGTTCGGAAATGCAGATGCGGAACAGGTAGAAGCCGCCGGACCCGAAGCATCGGTGGGCGTAAAGGGCCGGTACTGGGTGAGCCCCCACAGCCACATCGCCGTCGATGTGGTGGCGGGCACAGCCTACATTCCGGGTGCCCCCACGGTGATGGGCTGGGCGAGCCCCTGGGTTCCCTTTGTCTCTCTCTCAACGGGGATTGGGTTCTAGCCTCGCTGGAGCCCGAGTTGCCTAGCGCACCAACCGGTACTCGTCCGTTCCCCGGTTGTGGACGTTGAACATCAGGTCGAAGGTGAAGGGCTTATTGCTTGGCTGATTCTGAGGCTAGATAGTTCACCACCGATGAGCCAACGTCGACATGAATAAAGGCGCCACCCAGGTGATGAAGACGCGCCC
>CAWVVG010000136.1:0-8456 GCA_963932775.1 uncultured bacterium | reverse complement strand
AAGACGGCCTGCGTAATCGGAGTGCTTGGACTGATCGGCGCCATCGGACCCTGGACCTCCACCACAGCACCAACCATGCTCGCAATAATCGCCACTGCCACACTCGCGGTCTCCTTCGGAATCGATGCACTGTGGTTGTTTCACCATCGAACAGAGCCACTTCAATGAACGCACTCGTCCTTGCATTGCTCGCTTGTGGTGGGACTCCTCCCACAGCCATGCCTGACCCGACTCGAAGCCCCGATGTACTCATCGTGAGTATCGACACCACCCGCAGCGACCACCTGGGCTTTATGGGCCACACCGCAGCACGGACTCCCAACTTGGATGCCCTCGCCGCACAGGGCCGAGTGTATGAGCAGGCAACCACCCCCGTCCCTCGAACCACCCCAGCACTGGCCAGCCTTCTGACCGGCCAATCTCCCGACCGACATGGTGCTCGAGAGGTGGGCGAAAAAATGCTCTCGGAACAGACCCTCGCCGGTCTACTGACAAACCGAGGGTACACAACCGTAGGCATCAGTGCGATGTCCGTGGCTGGCCCCGATCAAAACCTCGACCGAGGCTTTTCTTCTTTTCACGTCCACCATGACCAAAGCGCGGATGAGCTCGCGGCCTTCGCATTGAACCAAGCCGCGCCTGTTCCGGTGAATACACCCATGTTCATGTGGGTTCACTTCGCCGACCCACACTTCCCCTACCTTCCACCCGAGCGATGGACAGACCAGCCAAAGGCGGCGAAGTGCAGAGCCATCGGGCAGAAAGCGATCGCAGGAAAGCTCGCTCGATACAAACTCTTTTCCAACCGAAACGGGATGGCCGCCGATGTACTCGAGGAATGCAGCGCACTGTATGACGCTGAGATTGCATTCACCGACCATGCCATAGGCCAACTAATCGCAGGCCTGAGTGAGCAGGGTCGCCCTACTCCCATCGTGGTCTTCACCGCGGATCATGGCGAAAATCTCGGAGAGTGGGGTCTCTTTTTTGAACACGGACCCAACGCCCACGATGCCAGCCTCCGAATTCCCCTGGTCATTGCTGGGCCCAATGTAGATCCTGCAAGAAGCAAGATGCCAGCTTCCATCGAAGATGTAACCCCCACGGTTCTTTCTCTATTGGGTGGTGATTGGCCCTCCGACTTGATCTTTGACGGTGTGGACCTTCTCTCCACAGACGACACCAAGGCACCACGTTCTTGGGTTCGTGCCGAGTCTGGCAGCGTGCTTCATGCCCGCATGGGGAACCACCTGGTGGCCGGACGCAAGCACCGCCTTCACTGTATAAACGGGCCACAGTATTCCCTGTGCAACCACCCCAAGAAGCCTCAAAGACTATTCGACCGAAAGGCCGATCCGGAGCTGAGGAAGGATGTCTTAAGCGCACACCCCCTGATCGCTAAAGGGCTTGCTGAGGCTTGGACCGCATGGCCTGTGGAGCGCACACGACAGCGACTCATTCGTACATCCCGATTCTCCCTTATCGACACCCCTCAACTCAAAGGCGGGTACGCACGGGCCCTGTATGAAACCGTGGAAGATCCAGGGATGATCAAGGATGTACAGGCGGACCACCCACAAGTAATGATGGAACTGGCCCCAGAGCTCGATCGGTGGCACGAGCGACTCGATGCCGCAAATAAACCCGTTCAAGCTCGCAGCAAATCGGAGGAAGAAGCACTTCGCTCTCTCGGCTACATCGAGTGAAGCTGGGCGTACACATCTCCTGAGCCATGCTCGAGCGACCAAGCACGAAGAATGTTCTCCATTGTGGCCGCATCAACCCACTCGGGCTCTACCCAGGTGAACGTCTCTGCCCGCACGCTTCTGTACCGGTAGTCGCCAAGGGTCTGCAGTCGCTGAATGCAGCGCACCGAGCGCTCCACATCGAGCGGAAAAGCCTCAAAGGACAGGGCGGGAATGGCGGTTGTCAGCCCCATCAGCACCTTGTCCTCAAACCCTTCAACATCGATCTTGCAGAAGTCAGGAATCCCCAGTTGCGCAATCAAGTCGTCGAGTGTGCGCACCTCAACCTCGACTTCATCGTCAAAAGGAGCTGCGGGAATATCTGGGTTGGACTCGAAGGCTTCCACCCACTCCCCTGAAAGGGTCGTGAGGGTGGGATTCCGGGTATTGATGTGCAGCACCAAGCGCCCTGGAACATCCGCCAAGCCCACCCCGAGAATACGGATGTTTGGGTTCTTTCCGAACAGCCGTTTCAGTACAGAGAGCATCTGTGGCTGGGGCTCAACCGCCACCACCTTGGCGCCCAGCCCGGCCCAGCATCGGGTGCGGTTTCCCACGTGGGCACCCACATCAAAGGCCAGCCCGCCATCGGGCACAAAGGAGCCGTAGAAGCGCCGCATCTTGACCGTCTTCCATGGTTGGCCGTAGTACACGACCAACGAACGAACGAGTCCCCAACTGGATGAAATCGACACTTGAGCATCTCCTCCATGGGTCGTAACTCGGGATCATCCCAGGCCCATTCAGCCCATGTGCTGCAGCCAGGTCTCGAGGTTTGGAACGCTCAGGTACTGGTTCGTTCGGCGAACCGTTTCCATGTCAGCGAACTCGCCGCCGTACGCATGCCCTGGATACAACACCGTGTCCGCAGGCAGGGTCGAGAGCCGCTGGGTCAAGGTGTAGTACATCTGCTCGGGATCACCACCAGGAAGGTCCACCCGGCCACAGCCCTGAAGAAACAGCGTATCTCCAGCCACGATGGATGACTTGAGCCGAAAACACATGGAGCCGGGTGTATGGCCTGGCGTGTGAAGCATATCGATCTCGATGTCGCCAACCTTGACCTTGTCACCGGATTCATGGGCCACAAAATCCGAGAGATCCAGTCCCGTGACTTTCCGAATCCCATCCACTTCGAGTTTGTGTGCATGAACCTTACACGGTGCACGCTCCATCAAACGAGGCAAGCCCTCAACCGTCACCCCGTACATCGTTCCACCCACATGATCTGGGTGGTAGTGGGTCGCAAGCGCACCCACCAGCTTCATGTCTTCCGCTTCGACGAGATCCACCAGATCGTCCACTGCCCAGGCGGGATCCACCACAACACACTCCCCCGCGTCCCGATCACCGATCAGGTACACAAAGTTCTGCATCTGGGCAGCAACGGGATCGCCAAGCCCAAAGTCACGGCCCGCCAGCAGTTGCTTGAAAAACAAATCGGCCATCTACTTACTCAGCGCTTTCCGAGCAGCCTTGGCTGCACGGGTTTTGGGATAAATTCGAATGACTTCTCCGTAAAACACCATGGCATTATCCGTTTGACCTTGGGCATCGAACACCTCGCCCTGCCGAAG
Organism: uncultured bacterium; assembly: GCA_963932775.1. Taxonomy (GTDB): domain Bacteria; phylum Myxococcota_A; class UBA796; order UBA796; family UBA796; genus UBA796. The sequence continues at coordinate 5,134 of CAWVVG010000136.1, read as the reverse complement.
CATGGCCCAGGGAGCGAAAGAGGACGCCTTGAACTGGTCGATGACCTCTTGATACCGAAGCACTGCCTTCTCGTAGTCTCCAGCCACCTTGGACGACTCGGCCCGACGATAGGTCGCTTCGTCGGCTCGGGAATGGTTCGGAAACGCATCCAGGAACCGATTGAGCAAGGTCTCTGCGCCCACGTGATTGCCACTCTTCAGCTGCTTCTTCACTGTGCTGAGCACGGCATCGGGGTCCAGTGCCGGCTCTGTCACCGGGTCGGGGGGCACCTCCATCGAAGGCACTGGCTCACCGCTGGCTGCTGCGGGTGCAGCATCGGCCACCGCATCCGTTGAAACCACAGACATCGTCGGCAGGTCCGAGACACCAGAATCCTTGGCGGTGGTATCAACGGCTGCTGGGGCCTGGGATGAAGTGGCAGGCCGAGACGCAGGTGGCTCAGCTGGCATGGCCGGTGGGTCGGGGGTCTTCATCCCCAAGGACCGCTCCAGTTGATCCGCACGGGTCTCCAACCAGAGCACTCGAAAGCGGGCATCATCTACCGCACCCTTGAGGTCTTTGGAGCCTTGCTCGGCGTCGTGTGTAAGCACCTCGAAGGCACCCCGAAGCTTCACAACCTCTCCTCGAACTTCTTCAAGGGTCTCCATTTGGAGAATCTTCCGCTTGCCACTCGAACGGTTCAAGTCCTCAAGCTGATTGATGCGGCCCTCGACCTGCACGAATTGCTGCTCAACGTTGTACACACGAACAGCGTTGTCCCGAATTTCTCGCTGCATTTGAGCGGGCGCGGACTGGCTCGTTCGATCCAACACGCAGGCAAGTGAAATTAAAACCAACCACGACATCTACAACCTCCTAAACAACTGCAACAATTCGGCTGCCCCGAAACGTATCGGATCTGCTACGGTTGCCCAACTCTCGGCCGAACAGACCGCTTAAACAACTCCCAATAGAGACACAATGCTTCCACTGTATGTCGGTTCTCTTGCCCTCGGTGGTGTGCTCATCGCGGCGACCATGTTGTTGGGCGATGTGGACACCGATGCTGATTTTGATGTCGATGGCGACCTCGATGTGGGCCTTAATGGGGACTACGATGCGATCCTTGTCTTAAAAGATCCGGCCGATGCCATGGTGGATGCAGGCACTTGGCTTCCCTTTTTCTCCCTTCGATTTTGGACCTTTGCACTGGCCTCCTTTGGGGCCTCGGGGATCGCGCTCCATCTGCTGGGCGTCACCGGCGTTCTTGGTGCGGTCGTCAGCGCCCTTCTCGGGATGGGAATCGGCACCGCGGCCGCATGGGTGTTTCGACAACTCCAGCTCAGCCAGCCCAGCGGAAACGTGGGAATGCTCGATGTGCGCGGCACGGAAGCGACCGTTCTGCTCAGCGTGGGGCCAGACAAGTTGGGCAAGGTTAGAGTGACGGTCGACGGGCAACATATTGACCTGCCTGCCCGTACCCAGGGTGACACCACAATGAATCGCAATGGAAAAGCACTGGTACTGAGCGTGGACGATGGCATCGCCAACATCACACCTGTACCGATCGGCTACAAGTCCGTAGCTTTGGAGGACTGATGGAAGATACGATCACTCAACTTGTCCAGTGGGTATGTTCCGGGGGCAGCATTGCCGTCGGACTCCTGATGGTGCTCGCCCTGTTCAAGCAGTTCTTGCACATTGGAAAGCCAAATGAGGTGCTGGTCTTCTCAGGGCGCACACGGCGGCTCGCAGACGGCACGGAGATCGGCTACCGCGAGATCCTCGGAGGCGGCTGGACCTGGCGATGGCCCATCCTCGAGAAGGTCGACCGCATGCAGCTCACGACCATCCCCATTGAGATCAACACGGTCAACGCGTATTCGGCCGGTGGTATCCCCCTGAACGTACACGCAGTCGCAAACATCAAGGTCTCGAGCGATCCCAAGCGGATCAAGAATGCCATCGAACGCTTCATGGGGCGCGACCGACTCGAGATTCAACGGGTCGGCAAGGAAACCCTGGAAGGCCACCTTCGAGGCGTGCTGGCCAGATTGACCCCAGAAGAAGTAAACGAAGACCGACTCAAATTCGCGAATGAGCTCACCGCCGAGGCCGACGAAGACTTTCAGAAGCTTGGCCTCGATCTGGACGTACTCAAGATTCAGAACGTCTCGGATGACGTGGAGTACTTGGACTCAATCGGTCGAACCCGGATTGCTGAGGTTATTCGAGATGCCGAGATCAGCGAGTCCAATTCGAAATCCACAGCCATGCAAGCCGAGGCCGCTGCATCCGAGTCTGGCGATGTCGCTACACAGGACTCCGAGCGCTCGATCGTTGAGACGAAAAACAAGCTGCGAGAGCTCACGGGTACGCTCAACGCCCAGGTTCAGGCTGAGCTCAAGCGGGCCGAACGGGCCGCAGCCGAAGCCCGAGCCTCTGCCGAAATTGAGCTCCAAGAGTTGCGGGGTGAGGTCGAGACCTTGCGACTGCAGGCGGATGTGATTCTTCCCGCAGATGCGCGCCGACAGGCTGCAATCTTCGAGGCTCAAGGAAAGGCATCGTATACTGAGGAGGAAGGAAAGGCCCAGGCCGCCGTTCTTCAGATGATGACGGATTCATGGCTAAGTGCCGGAAAAGACGCCAAGGAAATCTTCCTGATCCAACAACTGGAGTCGGTACTTCAGACCGTTGTGGAGCGGGTCAATGCAATCGAAATCGATGAAGTGACGCTGCTCGACGGTGGCAGCGGGAATGCTCTTCCGCGGCATATCGCCAGCTTTCCAGCCATCGTACGGCAGGTTCTTGAGGAGCTGCACAGCTCCACGGGTGTAAACGTCACAGGGATCCTCTCCGGTTCCGCCAACAAAGATGGGGTGTCATGATGGAAGCCATCGTATCAATCATATTCGTCTCTCTGATCTTGCTGGTAGCCTCCTCCATCGCAATCATGGTTGTCGCAAAGCAACTGGTCTACATCGCAGGTCCAAACGAGGTCCTGATTTTCTCTGGCCGGTCCAGCCGGCTGAAGGGAAAACAGGTGGGCTACCGCACAATTAAGGGTGGGCGTGGCTTCCGCATCCCACTGATCGAGACGGTGGACCGCATGGATCTGACCAACATGGTCATCGATGTAGTCGTCACCAATGCGTACTCTAAAGGCGGAATCCCACTCCGGGTAAACGGCGTCGCAAACGTAAAGATTGCAGGCCACGAGCCCCTGCTGGGCAATGCAGTGGAGCGCTTTCTTGGAAAGGACCGACGGGGACTCATCAAGGTCGCCAAGGACACCCTCGAGGGCAATCTCCGTGGAGTCTTGTCCCAGCTCACGCCTGAGCAGGTCAACGACGACAAGATCAGCTTTGCGGAGAATCTTCTCGAAGAAGCCGAGCACGACCTGAGCCACTTGGGACTCGTCTTGGACACCATGAAGATTCAGAATGTGGCCGATGATGTTGGCTATCTCGATTCCATTGGTCGCCGAAAGACTGCACAAGTGATCATGAACGCTCGAATCAATGAAGCCAATGCGCAGGCTCAGTCCATCCAACGCGAAGCAGAAAACCACCAGGCCGCCGCCGTACGTGACCTCCAGGCAGAGATGACGATCTTGGAGGCGAACATCAAGCGCCAGGTGACCGACGCCCAGACGGCCGGGTCGGCGATGATCGCCGAAGAAGTTGGGGAGGTCCAAGCCCTGATCGAGGAGGCCAAAGAGAACATCAAGGTACAGACTGCTCGAGTGCAGCAGGTCGAACGCCGCCTCCAAGCCGATGTGGTGGCCCCCGCAAACGCACAGATGCATCAGCGGCGAGCGGATGCCCAAGCGCAATCTGCACGCATCATCGAAGACGGAAAAGCCAACGTATCGGTTCTCAATGCCATGATCGCCACCTGGAAACAGGGTGGAAAATCTGCCCACGACATCTTCTTGATGCAGAAAATGCAAGTGCTAATGGAATCCCTGGTCGGCACCATCACCGACGTGAAGGTAGACCGAGTCACCCTGCTGCCAGGCGATGGAGACTCCACAGCCCAGAGAGCCGTCACCCTGGTGGAAGAACTCAAAGCAGGCGTGGGCATCGACATCCCTGAAGTGATCAACCGACTGACGGCTGGCCCCACAAAATCTTCCTCAGACGGTTAAACCGGCCGCCATAATCGAGGCACCTCATCCCGACCCTTCACGGAAACACCACCGGCCTGAAGCCCAGCCAAAATAAGCAGCTTCAGGCTTTGTATGACCGCCGCGTCCCACCTGAGCGGTGGGTATCGCCCGACCTTGCTCGACGCTTAACAGAAATGTCCCGGGCTCTGAACCGGCAAATCGGTGTCATGATCGACCGCCGGGGCCGGGTCACCCACGTGATTGTCGGGGACGCTCATCAGCTGTTCATCCCGGATCTTACGAGGCATCGTGCAGGTTCTGGCCGCTTTCGCGGAATCCGCCTGGTCCACACCCACCTTCGAGGAGAGGGGCTCAGCGACGACGACCTCACCGACCTCAGCCTGCTCAGGCTGGATGCCATTGTGGTCATCCAGGCTCAGTCCGATGGCCTTCCAGGGTTCATGGAGCTGGGCCACATACGGCCAGACGCCCCCGTTGGTGAAGAAAAGCCTTGGAGTACTGAGCGGCGGCTGAACATTGCAGCGTTCAGTGAAGACTGCGTCGCGTTCATCGACGAACTCGAGAACCAGGTTTCCCACTCAGCTCAGACCCAGCGAGTGCCCGGTACCGAGGGCGCCATCGTTATCGGGGTCAGCACCAGCAAGGCCGATGAAGCCGATGCATCCCTCGATGAGCTCGAGCGTCTGGCCCACACCGCGGGCCTCCAGGTGGTAGACCGCTTCCTACAGAACCGCCGCAAACCAGACCACAAATACAGGGTCGGAAAGGGAAAGCTCCAGGAAATTCTCGTCCGTGCCATGCAGCTCGATGCTGAGGTACTGGTCTTCGACTCCGAGCTTTCTCCCAGCCAACTGCGCAACATCGCCACCGACACGGACCTCAAGGTCGTCGACCGAACCAGCTTGATTTTAGACATCTTCAGTCTACGGGCCACCACCAGCGAGGGAAAACTCCAGGTCGAGCTGGCCCAGCTTCGGTACCGAAAACCGAGACTCGCCCTGATGCCCACAGCCATGAGCCGT
>CAWVVG010000135.1:0-8458 GCA_963932775.1 uncultured bacterium | reverse complement strand
GCCGGCTGGGCAGGCGTCGACGTGCAGTGACGATGGGTCCACCAAGGTGCCGACCAGCACGCCGATATCAGCGACGAGTGCGCTTGGTGCGAGGTCTCGAAGGGCCTCCTCAATGGGCTGGGTGAGGCCATGAGCGTGCAGTGCACCCAGAACGTTTACGGTCTCTTGCAGTCTGTCCCGTTCTCCACTCTCGTACACCGCATCCAAGAGCCCGTGGATAATCGCAACAAGATCGCCAACCTCTGAATCGTTCAAACGCTCAACGACCCGTAGGTCATCGAGAAGCTGCTCATCCAGCAATGGGCACGCGCCAGATGCTGCCAGCTGATTGGCCACCGTCTGGGTGATACCAAACCCGAGTACATCCCCAAGGAAAGCAACCCGCGTAACGGCTGCCCCACGGCTTAGGTTGGCAATCTGCCGAAGGATGGCGACGCTCATGTTCCCCAAGTCAATGGTGAAGCCAATGATGGGCACAGTACAGGACATGTCGTCGTTGGCAGAGTCCAGTAGGCGCAGTCCGGCTTGAAGTGCGGAGGTGTCCTCAGCCGAGGCATAGGTCAACGGAACGCCTCCAGAGTCCACGGTGGCCAGGTACAATATTTGGTTGGCGAGGGGTCCGATTTCACCGTCGTTGACGGCATCGTTCAAGACACCCTTGGTTGCCATCTGTATGCGCGGATCATTAAGGAGGGTTCTTAGGTCGTCTTCTGTTTCGTTGAAGAAGCCGTCCTCTTTCCCAAACTGGATGGCATCAACCAAGTCGCGGATGGAGTGTCCCGAGCCATTCTCCCAAAGGTCATTTTCATCGTTGCCCGCCTCGACCCATGCATCTGCGAGGTTCCCGATCAAGTTGTCAGCTACCGGCGCCAGCGTGGGATCCTCGGTGTGCACCACTCCCGCCAATGAGCACAGTCCATTGTGCAGCAGGGGCAGCTCGAGGGCGAGGCCCAGCGCAGCTTGAACCCCGTCACCTTGGTCAAGTATGACACCCGCGGTCTCGCTCAATAGGCGAACTGCGGGAACAGTAATGCCCGATTCCAGCGAACTCGAAGTCTCAAATTCCGCCTCGACAACCTCATAGGGCTCGCCGTAGTTGAGTTCGACCAAGGCCTCTAAGGCAACGTCAATGTCGTCGTTGAACTCAGTGAACAGCGCAAGGGCCTTTCCGGCCATCCCGAACAAGTCAAACCCCGAACTGGGTAGTGAGTTCGACATCTGAGCAAAGCTGAGGCCGATCGCGGTTCCTTCGCGATTTGGCGTATCCATAGCGGCATCGATGGCGGACAGCGCCTGGAGGTTCCCCGTCCGGTTTAGGCAAGCGTAGAGGTTGTGAAGCTCGTTTGTGCTCTCCTCGTCCAGGCCATCGACCAGGTTTACCTCCCAGCACGGCCCAGAAGGGATGAGCTGGTCCGACCAGTGAGGTTCCTCTGCCCCCAACGAACAACCCGCCAGGAGGACAAGGATCCAGCTGGCGGGAAGTACATTCATATATGAATCTTAGTCGAACAGATACCGAATGCCAGCATAAACATTGGGTCCGTAAGACGGACGCTTACGGTACCGCATGGTGCCCATGAAATTGACGTTTGCCTGAAGACTGGATGTCAGGTTTTGGGTGGCCCCGACGCCTGCCTCGATCATCAGAAACTCAGTGTTGTCGGTGGTGATAAAACCAGTTCCAACGACTGCGCTGACGTTAAGCTGTGTGCCCGTTGGGTCACCGAGGACACCCCATTGCACGCCCAATCCAAGGGTACCAACGCTGCGTGGGTCCTCTTTGTGCGCTAGTGGATAGACAGGGTCTTTAACGTCGCCGGTATCGGGCGGGTTGGGTGGTGAATCAACCAGCCAGTTCATGCGAAGCATTCCTTGGACCTTTTCGTCCTTGTCTCCAACCATGGCCTCGAGGCCGACCCCGTAGTTGGGTCGCAACTGATTATCTGTGCCCTGTTGGCCATCTTGGCTGTAATAGTAGGTCAGCTCCTGGTGAAGTCCACCAGTAGTTGTCAGGCCAATGGCGCCTGCGTGGGCATTAAAACCGATGGACAGCGCGACGCTGGCAAGTGCGATTTGAAGCAATTTATTCATTTGGGCTCCCAAACATTGGAATCGAGTGATTTGTTCATAGCCGTCCACTAGGGGCAAGTGCAAGGTGAACCGGACGGTTCCTTTCAACCTTCCCCTGTGTCGGCCTCTAAGGGTGCTGAAGTATCAGTGGATTCAGAGGACCCAGTGTCAACGGAACCAGTATCTGTGGGGCCAACTATGGTGAACGGTTGGATGTTGCTGTGGCCATGGCCGTTGTAGATCGACACTTCAACTGCACCTGGCGGGAGCAAGCTGGTTCGAAACTGAACGGATTCGATGCATGTGTCGGTGCAGTCAGCATCGCAGGCATCGCAGTCCGCACATTCCTGGCAGCCCTCACGTACCTTGCATGCGTCGCATACTTCGCAGCCGTCCCGGTTGACGTTGATAACCTCGGCCCGGGTGCTCCCCATATACACAGCGGTGTCCCACACGGTTGTGCTTGGAGACACCGTAGCTGTGACGATCGTGCTGGGAGCGCCTTCAGACGGCGCCAGAGGCTCCAAGCGCACGTCGCAGTCCTTGGCATAGTCAACCGTAGTCGTTGAGCAGGCTGTCCAGAAAATTAGTAAGAGGGCGTACATTTGTTTGTTGTCTCTCAAAAGTCGCTGGTAAGTAGGTCTTGCGCTGTAATTTGCCCGACTGGGCCATCCCCGGTCCCCGGTACAGTCCCTGGGAGGAAGGGCATGCTCCGCCCACCCTCAGAGACAAGGCCGGTAGTCTCGTCGATCGGAGCCCAGATAACGCCTTTTAGGTTCTTGAAGCGGGGTGCTTGTCCCTTCGGCGCTGCAACCTTCATAAAATCCATCCAGATGGGCAACGCTGTATCGCCTCCGGTGAAGGTACGCCCCATGTTCTTTGGCTGGTCGAAGCCCACCCAGACCGCCGTGACCATGTCTGGGTTGTAGCCAACAAACCAAGCATCACGGAAGTTGTTTGTGGTGCCAGTCTTGCCGGCCACTTCGATTCCAAGCTGATTGCTCTTGGCAGCGGTGCCGCCGGTTGCGACACCACGAAGCAACCAGTGGGCCACACTCGCGACACCGGGTTCCATGGCCTTGGCCCACTCTGTGGTGGGTTCGACCTCCTCGATAACGGTGCCGTCGCGGTCGACGACTCGTTGAATGAAGTAGGGCTCTACCAATGACCCGTAGGTGGCAAACGCGCTGTACGCCCGCGACAACTCGACCATCGTAAGCGAACTTGACCCCAAGCCCATCGACAGGTCACATGCGCGGCAGACGACATCGCCATCTTTGTCGATACGAGCGCCGTTGCACGGCAGCTTGCTGGAGATGTTCTTTTCTTTGTACCAGTCGCACACGCGAATGTTTACATCGCAGGAGTGACACCATTGGGCATCATCGTCATCCCACGCCTCATCGAGGCACTCGCCCTCGAATAGGTCGTCGACGCGTACGGTTGGACAGGTGGACGAGTCACAGTGCTCACACCAAGCCATGCCTGGGACCGTTGAGTTTGTCCGACTGCCCGTGCACTCATCGTCGATGGGGATGTGGGTGCGGGAGCAGGTGGGCTCTCGGTAGCCGATGCGCATTTTCGGGCCCGCGAGTTCATAGACGGTGTCTGGAGTGATGGCGTCCAACACCCGTACCGTACAGACATTGCGGGACATTGCCAGGGCCCGTCGAAGGGTGATGTTGCCCAGGTATTTGCCACCGTAGTTGGAAGGCTTCCACATCGTGCCGCCGGCCTCCCCAATGATCGTGGGCGCGTCTTGCACCATGCTTCCGGCGGTAAAAAGTTTGGAGGCTATGGCTGAAGCGTAGACGATGGGCTTGAAGGTCGAACCGACCTGTCTTCGGGCCTGTATGGCTCGGTTGTATTCGGAGTTCTCAAAGTCCACGCCACCAACCATGGCCGTCACGGCACCGGTATCAGTCCGGTAAGAGAACAGCGCGCCTTGAAGTTCCGGCTGCTGGGTCAACTCCGCCGCGGCGAGCGGAGTCTCGAAGGTCGATGCTGCCCGTTTTGTGGCCTCATCTAACTTCGCATCCGTGGCCACGATCTTGATGCCGACAATGTCGCCCCGTGCGACCACATTGCGCATGGATTTCTGGGCCCGGTACTTCCAGCTCCGTTCCACATCGATCTCATAGGCCCACTTAGACCATGCCAATGGAATCAATGCCTTGTGAGCGCCCACGCCAACAATCGCGAACTTCTCTTTGACCGTCAGGACAACGCCTTCTTCGGTAAGGCCCGCATACAATGTAGAGGTGGCACCTCTTTGCGCGTACCCACCATAGTTGTCTGCACCTTCTTTGGTGCTGCCGACTCGAAGCGTCTTCTCAGACTCTGTGGCTTGAAGACGCTCTTCGACGCCCGCCAAATGGCCCCCGATTGCTCCTTCCTCCAGATGCTCGCTTGGGCCTCTCCAGCCCCTTCGGTTGCCGGCGATATTTACACCACCAACGATCGCTTCCTGAGCGGCCTTCTGGAGGTCCAAATCGCAGGTGGTGTCGACGCTGAGGCCATCGTTGTAGATCTTATCGAAGCCGTAGGTGTCCACGAGGTAACGCCGCACGTGTTCCGTAAAAAATGGTGCCTGCTGGAGGAAATCATTCTTCTTTGGCGCGATCTTAATTGGGGCGGCAATGGTCGCGTCGTAGGTCGCCTGGTCGATGAAGTCCTTTCGGAGCATCTGGTTCAGCACGTACATTTGTCGCGCCCGCGCCTTTTTCCAGTGACGGTGGGGCGAGTAATCGCTCGGGCGCTGTGGGAGTCCTGCGAGAATCGCAGCCTCTCCGAGCGTGATCTCCCCGACGGACTTGTCGAAATAGGTACGAGAAGCGGCCTCTACTCCATATGCACCCGAACCCAGGTAGAGCTGGTTTAGGTAGAGGTAAAGAATGTGCTCCTTCTCAAAGGCCTCCTCGACCCGTTGAGCCAGCACTACTTCGCGGATTTTGCGGACGAAAGTCTTTTCTCTAGTAAGCAGAAAGTTTCGTGCGACCTGCTGGGTGATCGTGGATGCGCCTTGCGCTTTCTTGCCCTTGGCTACGTTCCGAATGACGGCCCGAAAGATGCCGCCCACATCGATTCCGTCGTGTTCCCAAAAGTTCGCGTCCTCGGCAGCGAGAAACGCGTTCTTTACATGGTCGGGAATCGCCTCGAGCGGCACCACGTACCGCCGCTTTTCGTAAATCTCGCCCAGTACCCGGCCTTTGGCATCGTTGACAACGGTAACCGTTGGCGGCTCGTAGTCGGCCAGGGCTTCAACGGTGGGAAGGTCCCGGCTGAAATACAGAAATACGCCACCGACACCGACAGCGCCGAGTGCACCGCCGACCAAGGCGGTCATCATTCCAAGGCGTAGCCAGCGCTTCCACCCACTAACCGCTGGCTTCTTGGCCCCGCCAGCCGGCGCAGGAGGAGTTCTTGGGGTGGCTGCTGGAGGCAAGGAGGCAGGAGCCTCTTGTCGAATGGGTTTGGCCTCTGTTGGATCCATAGATGCACTGGACTCCGGCGGGATGACCGTCGGCTCCTCTTGGGCAGGCTGAGAAGGCACTGGGGCCGCCAGGCTTGATGCATCTGTGGGCTCGGCGCTCTGGGGCGTCCGGGCCTTTGGCGGCGGCAGGTAGGGGACCTGTTCTGGACCCGCGCTGCGGTCCTTCGGGGCCCCTGGCATCGCGGGTGTTCGCTCAAAGGCTTGAGTGGGCTCCGGTGGAGTTACACGCCCCGATTGAACCGGTTGCCCAATGGGCTTTCGCATCTCTCCTATTGGCCTTTTCGGTGGGGCAGGTGAGACGTTGGGCGACGGTATTTGGTGGGGTCCCGATGCGGTTGGGTCCACGAAGTCGACGCCCTTTGTACGCAGCCGATTCATCATCCCTTTTGGGTAAGAAACTGACAGCACGCGCCCACACTGGCACTGCAATTCGGTGCCAGGGACTGGATATGGTTGACTGAGCCTGTGGGGGTGACTGCAGTGGGGACAGGTAATCTTGAGGGCCATGGAACCTGGCGCGTGGAGGGAGAGATTGTTTAGCGGGCCCGTGGTTGTAAGGCAAACCCGCGAGGGAGCCCGGACCGGTAAACTGTCGTCGGCCCTGTGCCGCTTCGGTCAATACCGAGTGAACAGATGAGAAAACCCGAATAAAAAACAGTACAGTGGGGTTTGACTTTGCAGTCCAGCCTTCACCGAACCCAGGGGAACTGTCCCACGTGCTTAAACACATCCTACTTCTCAGTCTTATTCTCCCAGCGAGCTTTGCTGGGTACCACGTGATGTCGGAGAGGGGTTTTACCAAGCCGGTGAATGACCTGGGGTTTGGCTTCGGTAATTTTTCCTTGGGCAACGACTACAGTCTCGGCAAGCTGGGGCTCCTAGAACGGGATCTGTACCGTGTGGAGAGTCGGTACGTAGAGAAAGAACGGCTCGACCCATCCGAGATGTTCGACGGCGCACTAAAGCGCGTGCAGCGTGAGTTCCCAGAGGTGCTGTTTCTTCGCCCTGAGGGTTCAAACAACTTGCACATTTCTGTAGGGGCATTCTCGAAGGTGGTCGGGCTTCAGCCCATCATGAATTTCGATATGCTGTACCAAGAGTTGTTGCGAGTCGCACGCATTCTGGACGAGCACCTCAGCGAGGAGACCGAGAGAAAAGAAGTGGAGTACGCCTTGGTAAACGGCATGCTTTCCACGCTTGATCCACACACTGTCCTTCTTCCGCCCGCAGCAGCCCGGAACATGGAGGTCGATAATCAAGGTGAGTTCGGTGGCCTTGGAATCGAAATTTCGATGGTCGACGGCGAGCTGGTGGTGAAGGTTCCATTGGAAGATACCCCTGCGTTTCGTGTCGGGTTGAAGCCGGATGACCGAATCGTCCGAATCGAGGGTGAGTCGACCATAAACATCGACCTGGAGGATGCGGTCTCCAAGCTGCGAGGGATGGTCGGAGACCCGGTCCACATTTTGGTCATGCGCAAGGGATGGTCCGCGCCGAGGCGTTTTACAATTGTCCGGGAGAAGATTCGGATCAATGCACTTGAAGGCGAAATGCTTGAGGGCGATGTGGGCTACATCCGGCTCAAGAGTTTCAATGCTCGGGCAGCACAAGACCTCGGCGAGAACCTGGCTCGCTTGCACCGGGAAGCCTCAGGAGAGCTGAAGGGGCTGGTCCTGGACCTGCGGACGAATCCCGGTGGATTTTTGAACCAAGCGATTGATGTTGCAGACAAATTTATTGCTGATGGCGTGATTGTTGCGACGGAAGAGGGGGCTACCGGTGAGCGCGCTGAGCAGCGTGCGCGGAGGAGCGGTACCGAGGCGAACTACCCCATCGTGGTCCTGGTCAATGCATCCAGTGCGAGTGCATCGGAGATCGTCGCTGGGGCCATCCGCAATCAGGGGCGGGGAATCGTTGTCGGCGAGCGGACCTTTGGAAAGGGATCGATTCAACACCTGTATCCACACCAAAATGACGAGAGTCGACTGAAGCTTACTGTGGGGCGGTATCTGACCCCTGGTGACAAGAGCATCCAGGCGATTGGCGTGACGCCGGACATCCGGCTGATTCCGAGCCTGGTAGAGCCGGCCAAGGCGCCAGAGGAACCGGACCCTTGGGCCCTCGACCCACTGCCCAATGTGTCGCTGTACTGGCGGGAATGGGTGGACCGGGAAGACAGCTTGGACCGGAGTTTCAAGAAAGTTGAGCGGGCGCTCGAACAGCCTGTTTATGAGATGCGATACCACTACGAAATCGATGAAGACACCGTAGGGCGCGGCGTTGACCCCCAGGGTGACTGGGAAGTACAGTTCGCTCGAGAGGTGGTTTTAGCAGCGCCAGGAGCCCGCAGGGCCGAGGTGCTTCGAGGAGCGGCCCGTGTGATTGCCAAGCACGAAAAAGAGCAGGGAGACAACTTGCAAACGGCATTCAGTGGGGCCGGAGTCGATTGGGCCCCCGGTGAGAACCCAGCGGAGCCCACGCTCGATGTAGCCTTCGATTTGGGTGGGGACGGCGAAATCGTAGCTGGTGCACACGAACTTATCGGGATGACCGTCACAAACAATGGGACCGAACCCATCTACCGCTTGTCCGGCGTTACCGAGAGCGAAAACCCGTGGTTGGACCAGGCTGAATTTTACTTCGGACTGATTCCGCCTGGAGAGTCCCGAACCTTCCGGCAACGTGTGGCCCTACACGAGGGATATCCAAGCTCGGAATCCAAGGTAGTGATTCGACTGCAAGACGAGGCCAGGAATATCCTCTCTGAGCAGGTGGCTCGCGTGCGTGCACAGGGGCGAAGTATGCCGTCGTTGGGCTACTCTATTGCGCTCTACGATGGCCGAGATGGCCGTGGCGAGGGCAATGGTGATGGTCGGCCGGAGCAAGGAGAGAAGA
>CAWVVG010000134.1:0-8567 GCA_963932775.1 uncultured bacterium | reverse complement strand
CCGACGGTAACGATCGGATCAGCATGGCCCGAATCATCCACATGACTGATTATCAGCCCATTGATTTGAACGCCCTGGGTCAGCGGGTCCAGGTCGAGTGTTCCCACCACGACACGCTCACCGGTGAGTACCTCCAGCCCCGCCTCCAACAGGCGCGCAGCCGGCCGTTCCACGAAGCCAGTGCGGAGGACTTGGTCCACCAACAATAGGGTGCAGACGATGACCAGCGACCACCGAAGCCTGTGAACAAATCCGCGGCGCGCTTTCATGTCCGCTCACGCCTCCCAAGGGGCAAGATGGAGCGGGCGACGGGATTCGAACCCGCGACAACGAGCTTGGGAAGCTCGGACTCTACCAACTGAGCTACGACCGCAGAATCGTTCCACACAGCGTGTCTGTATGGAATGCTTCTATGACACGCGGCACTGGACGAGGCAACCCACCCAAACGCCTGTGCACCCCTACTCTTTCGCATCCATTGCTGCGCATAAAACCAAAACGTCCGCCGCCCGATGTCCCGGCGCGAGGTTTTCCATTTCACGAAGTAAACGTGTGGCGGTACGGGCCTTACCGAGCATTGCCGCTGTGCGGGCCAAACCCCAGAGGCCCTCGGGAAATCCGGGTGCATCTTCATCCACATCATCCATCTTCTCCTGCAACACCCGACGGGCCTGTTTTGCATCCCCTTGGTTGGCCAAAATTTCCGCCAATGCGCAACAGCCCAGCAGGTCATCCCTTGCTTCGGCCGCGGCCTGAGCAGCATCCGTCTCGCCCATCATGATCTGGCCGCGAATTTCAAGAAAGCCAGGGTCCAATTGAAGTGATGAAATTATTGGTGGAGCGGGTGCTTTGTCACCGAATGACTCAAACCCCCCATATCCAGCAGCCGGTTCCATTTCCTGCAGTGCCTCCATTGGGAGATTGGCCGGCCCTGCCTCACCAGTGGATGCAAACATTTCGCCGAGCTTCATCAGCACCGACTCGTTGGATGGGTCATCCTCCAAGGCCTTCTGGTAGGCTACGATGGCGGCATCCTTGTCGCCAGCAGCGGCAAGCCGGTCCCCTTCTGCTTCACCATTCGCAGAGTCAAGGGCAGGGCCCACCGCTTCTTCGGGAGCGGCCTCCTCTACTTCTTCCATCTCCGGTTCTTCATCGTCAATGGAGAACTCCATCTCAACCTCTTCCTCGGGGTCTGTTTCTCCCCTGAGAACCCCGAAGTTTTCTTGGAGAACCAGAATACGTGTCTGGATATCGGCCTGGGCGTCCACAGCGTCGATGGACTTCATCTCCGTGATGGCCGCATCGGTCTCCCCAAGCTGGGCATGTACCTCTGCAAGCAGAGCCCGTACACAGGTGTTCTCTCGCAGTCCGTTGCAGTCCTGGAGAACGGCCTTGGCTCGATCTGGAAAGCCAAATCGCGCGAGCACTGAAGCCCGAACCACGATGGCACCCTCATCGTCGGCCTTAGGCTTGCTCCATTCACGTTCGTGAATCCGCATCTGGACCATGTCAGCGATCATTACAGCATCACCGACCTGAGACTTGAGAGCAGCGTCCTCTGGGTCGCAGACTGCAGCCCGCTTGAGCACTTCAAGGCGCTCGACGAGTTCGTTGTTCTCCTCATAGATGGTGGCCAACTGCATCAAGACCTTCTTGGCCTTTGGCTGCTGCTCCATGACCTCAAAACACTCCGCGAGCATCGATAGAACCCGCGTAGAGTTTGGATTAACCGCGTACGCCTTCTGGATATGAACCAAGGCCTCCTTGGGAGACCCCAACGCAATGCGAGCTTCCGCTGCGCCCTCCAAGCACTCCACGTCCTCCTCTTTGACCTTTAAGCCCCGTTCCAGGAACAAGGCCTTATCCATCATGTTTCCGCGGCGAGATGCTTCTCGGCCTAGGCTGACCCACTGGTTGAACGCCTCATCGGACTGACCGCATCGAGTCATGACCTCGGCTAACTTCACCTTCGGGGGGACCTCTCCCGGCGACAGCGCAATTAACTCCTTGATGTAGGGAAGCGATATCTTGGGCTTGGTCTCGAGCATATCGATGACCTTGTTGTAGGTCTCCTTCGCGGCGTCATTAAAGCCCACTTCCTTCTGCGCCCGTGCAAGCTGGGCGAGAGTCTCGGTATCCGTGGGGTTCAACTCATGAAGCTTCTTTAGGACCACCACCGCAACACGATGCTGCCCATCCTTGGTTTGCCCGATGGCAACATCACGCAGCTGCCGAATGGCCTCAGGCTTCTTGCCCAGCGTGAGATACAGATCCGCCAGCTTCTGCCGGACGCGGATGTCACCCTTCGAAAGCTTGAGAATCTTAAGGTAAACGTCGAGCGCCTCCTCAGTTTTTTCTTTCTGCAGCAGCAGCATAGCCTGCTGTTCAAGTTGTTCCCGTGTCTCTGCCACCGTCAGTCCTCCTTCGCGTTGTGCTCCTTCAACCAAGCATCCACATACCGAGTGTGGAACTTAGACTCTCCAAATGCTGCACCGGCCAAGAGTTTCCGCTGCAACGGCAGCGTCGTCCGAATGCCTTCCACCACAAACTGGTCCACTGCCCACAGCATCTTTTTGATGGCGGTTGGGCGGTCATGTGCCGTCGCGATCAGTTTTGCCACCAGAGAATCGTAATAAGGCTGAACCATAGCTTGCTCGTGTACCGCCGAGTCGATCCGAATGCCCGGACCGCCTGGTGCATGGTACCCGGTGATGGTGCCTGGAGATGGTAAAAAGGTCCAGGGATCTTCAGCATTGATGCGAACCTCGATGCTGTGTCCCTCAATCTTCACCTCTTCCTGAGTCATGGGCATCTTCTCTCCAGCCGCGAGCCGGATCTGAAGTTGAACCAAGTCCACTCCCGTCACCATTTCAGTGACTGGATGCTCCACCTGAATCCGGGGATTCACTTCGAGGAAGAAGAACTCATCGTCTTGCACCAAAAACTCAACAGTACCGACCGTTTGGTATCCAGTGTGCGCCACCAACTGTGCCGCCGCGGTGCGAATGGCGAGGGCGAGTTCCGGGGATAGGCCAAATGCCGGAGCTTCTTCAATGATCTTCTGGTGGCGACGCTGCATCGAGCAGTCCCGATCCCCAAAGTGAAGCACATTACCGAAGGCATCCCCGGCAACCTGAACCTCGATGTGTCGAGGGGTCGGCAGAAATCGTTCCAGAAAGACGGCGCCATTGCCAAAGGATGCCAAGGCCTCGACCGAGGTCAGGTCGAATACGCGACGCAGATTGTCTGAATCTTCCACCACCCGCATGCCCTTTCCACCGCCACCAAAGGCAGCCTTGAGCATGATTGGATATCCAATTTCTTGTGCAATCTTAACGGCTTCCTCCACATCTGCGATGGAACCCTGCGAGCCAGGAATGAGCGGGACTCCCGCATCTTTCGCAGCCGCCTTTGCTGACAATTTGTCTCCAAAGGTTCCCAGGTGCTCTGGGTCAGGACCGATGAAGGTCATCCCGTGGCCCCGCACTGCCTTGGCAAATGCGATGTTCTCCGCGAGAAAGCCGTAGCCCGGGTGAATGGCATCCACACCGGTGATCTCCGCCGCACTGATCACATTCGGGATGGAGAGGTAGCTCAAATTTGCTTGGGGTGGACCGATGCAAACGGCTTCGTCGGCAAAGCGCACATGGAGGGCATTCACATCAGCCTCCGAGTACACGGCAACCGTACGAATGCCCATTTCCTTTGCGGCCCGAATCACGCGCAGTGCAATTTCCCCCCGATTGGCGACGAGAATTTTCTCGAACACGGTGCCCCCTAGTCCAATTCGATGCGGAACAAGACCTGACCAAACTGAACTGCACCTGCGTTGTCCGACAGAACCTCACGCACGGTTCCAGCCACTTCACTCTCAATCTCATTCATCAGCTTCATGGCTTCGATGATGCACAGGGGCTGGCCAACATCAACCCGGTCTCCGACCTTGACGAAAGCGGGAGCGCCTGGTTTTTGAGATGAATAGAATGTGCCCACCATGGGGGATTTCACATCAGAGAGGTTGCTCACCTCCACAGAGGCTGGTCCAACCGGCGAAACCGCCACAGGGGCAGCAGCCGGTGCTGAAAAGACAGGGGCCGCTGCACTACCGACCATGTTCAAGTGCACGGAGCCATCGTCATCATCGAGAGCGAGTTCGGCGACACCGTACTCTTTCATCAACTTTAGTAGAGCTTCGATACGTTCCAGTTCCATCTCATGACTCCTGTTGGGATACCAGCGCCTGTAACCCGAGCAGATAGCTTGATGGGCCAAATCCGCAGATCACTCCGACTGCAATGTCCGCCAACAGACTGACCCGACGGAATTCTTCTCGAGCGTGCACATTAGAAAGATGAACTTCAACGAAGGGAATTCCGGTGGCAAGCAGTGCATCTCTCACCGCGATCGATGTGTGCGTAAACGCCGCTGGGTTGATGAGGATTGCATCCACTTCACCCAGTGCCACCTGAATCCGCTCGACCATCTCGCCTTCTTGATTGGTCTGAAAGGTGCTCAACTCCACACCGAGGTCTTCAGCCAGCGCATACAGCTGAGCATCGATCTGCGGAAGTGTGGCACCGCCATACACATCGGGTTCGCGAACGCCCAACAGGTTGAGGTTTGGGCCATGCACAACTAACACACGCATGAAGTGCTCAACGCCCCTTACTGGTCAGCAGAGCGAATCTCAAAGGAGGTAGTGTCCACCCCAATGTTCGCCGTAATCTGAGCAGACCCGAATCGGCCGGCCACGTCCTCGCCGCCTGCAGCAGCGCTGGGCAATGCATCCACGTACACGTAAAACTCTAAGATTCCACGATTGTTCGTGCGACCGACAAAGTAGTCCGGCGAGTACTCAGACGCGGTTGCGACATACTGCCCACCAATCTGGTAGTACTGCTCCGTCTCCGTGTCCCAGTACCATGCACACCACTCTGGCTCTGACTTGAAGTTTCCATTTTCGTCGGTGCAAGCATCCTTAATCGCATCTTGGTCGCTCGGATCAACGGTGGCTTCCGGGTATCCAACCAACTTTACAGCCTCGGCAGGAATCAAGTAAACCCCTCCGAAATTGGAAGTCATCTCCACCTCAATCGACTCGAGGGGCAAGTCCGTCTCAGAGTCATAGACCATCAAATCGCCCATCAAAACGACACCGACCTGATCTTGTAGATCGTTGTAGTCGGAATGCCATGCAATCGAGTAGTCGTCAGGGCCTTTAAGCCGAGCCGAAAACGGAGCGAGAATGGCGCCTTCTACGCATCCAAAACCGAGCATCGCCAACGCGAACAGTGGTGTAATCATCTCAAAAAACCCGGTAGGGAGTTGAACAGGTCTGGAACTTCTTCCTGTGGAATCTGCGCCAACCGTACCCGGCCGACGTCCTCCACAATCGCTGTGCGCAGTGTACCACGAACAGCTTTCTTGTCGAACGAAGCCGCCGCAAGAAGTGCCCCTCGGTCAATCCGAGGCGAGACTACAGGCAAGCCCAAGCCCGACAGGACCGCCTCAATGCGTCCCGTTGTACCTTTGGGGCAGTACCCGCAAACCTCCGCCCACCGAACCTCAGCGATTAGCCCAAGCCCAACGCAAACACCATGGGCCAGCGGTGTGCCAGACTTCAACAGGTTCAGCTCGATGGCATGCCCCACGGTATGCCCCAGATTGAGCACTGCCCGCAGGCCCGTCTCGCGTTCATCCTGGGCCACCACTCCGGCTTTCACTCGGATGGAGCGCTCTACAAGCTCGCAAATGACCAAGGGGTCCCTTTCGACAATTCGCTTTGCCTGTTCCGCACAGAGGTCAAATAGAGCCCTGTCCGCCAACACCCCATGCTTGACCACCTCGCCCAACCCTGAGCGGAACTCCTCATCAGAAAGCGTATTCAATGTCCCCATCGAGGCGAAGACCAGACGGGGTTGATGAAAGGCGCCCACCAGGTTCTTTCCCAACTCGGTGTTCACTCCGGTTTTCCCGCCCACAGAGCTATCGACCATCGCCAACAACGTGGTTGGCACCTGCACCAAGGGAAGTCCGCGCATCACTGTGGCTGCAGCGAACCCAGCCAAGTCTCCAATGACCCCGCCGCCAACGGCCACGACCACAGTCCCCCGGTCAACCCTTCGCCGGAGCATCTCCTCGACCAAAGCGCGCCAACGGGAGAGGTTCTTTTGTTCCTCACCGTCGGGCACCAGAATCAGTGAAAATGAAAGCCCCGCATCAAACAAGGATGCCTCAACGCTTTGGCCCACCAGTGGCCAGACCACATCATTGCTCACCACAATGCAGCTGGGTGAACCAAGCACGCTCGCAATCCCAGCGCCGAGTCCTTCCAGACCACCCGTCTCCAACATGATTGGATAGCTGTTTTCGCCCAGATCCACATTCATCCTCATGGCATGGACTCCATAATGTCAGACACCAACTCAGCCGTCGTTCGTTCGCTGCAGTCGATTCGCATATTTATTCGCTCAAAACCCGGACGACGAGCCTCGTACAGAGATGAGGCATCCTTCCACAATGGTCGGTGCTCATCCTGTTCGCCCAGGCGAGTCCGAATCTCAGCCAGAGGGAGGTCGAGCCACACAACATGCGCGTGGGCATGAGCAAACGATAGATTGTCTCCATGATGAAGCGTGCCGCCACCGAGCGCGAGCACGACCTGTGACCCGGAAAGAACGCTCTCCAACACTTCGGTCTCCGCCACTCTAAAAGCGTCTTCCCCCGGATCCACGAACCACTGGGAACACGAACGACCCGACCGCCGTTCAATCTCGGCGTCCAGGTCCAAAAATGGCAAGGAAAGGCTCATTGCCAACTGCCGTCCCACGGTAGTCTTTCCGACTCCCATGAAACCAGCGATGGCGATGTGCTTGCCCACGCGTCCCTACTCTGCGGAGACGATGCTCCGAGTCACAATCCTCGGCGTAATGAAGATGAGAAGCTCATTTCGCTTGCGATTCATCGTCGAGTTCTTGAACAACAAGCCAAGAAGCGGGATGCGTGAGAGACCTGGGACTTTAGACTGCGACATGGATTCCTCAGTCGCGAATACACCACCGATGACCGTCGTGTCACCGCTCGCCACAAGAAGCTCAGTCTTCACCTGCTTCACGGAGATAGCTGGCTGACCTTGGACCAGAACTGAGAAGTCCGCACGGTCGTTCTTGACCGACACGTCGAGCTTCACTTTCCTATCTGTGGTGATGTGCGGTGTGACCGTCAGGTCCAACGCTGCGTTGATGTACTTGACCTGGGTACCACCAGCGGACGTCGAGGCATACGGAATCTTTTGACCCTGAAGAATCGTGGCCGTTGCATTGTCCACGGTAGTCACACGGGGAGAACTGATAACTTTGCCCCAACCATCGCTTTCCATTGCCGAAAGACGAGCATCCAGGTCAACCAAGCCCGGGATGGAACCCAGATGAAAGGCGACTGAACCCGTCGAGCCAGATGAAGGCAAGTCCACCAACAAGTTGGGTTGGTTTGCGGAATAGAAGATCGGATCCCCCGACGTTCCCACACCACCAGACATGCCCACATTGTTCGGGAAGAACAACCCTGTGGAGTAGCCAGTAGCAGTCGAAGCATCGAGCTCACCACCCCACTGAATTCCGAAGGACTTGATAAAGATGGAGTTGGCCTCGACCACGCGGGCCTCGATCATCACCTGAGGGGTCTGCTTGTCCAGGTGGCGAATCAGCTCGCGAATCTGGGCCAAACGACTCTCGGTCTCTTGAACGATGAGCTGGTTTCCACGCTCATCGAGCTGAACCTTGCCGCGGTCGCTGATGAGGTTCTCAACTTGTCCCTGAAGCGCGGGTGCAGAGGCATAGTCTAGCGGCACAACCAACACACTCAAGTCAGCCAACTCGTCTTGAGCTCGCTTGGCCTCAAGCGCAGCTTGTTGTTCGGCCTTGATGGTTTCAATGGGAGCCACACGAACGATGTTTCCAAAGCGCTGTGAGCCGAGTCCCTTCGCCTGGAGAACAGCCGCGAGTGCCTGGTCCCAAGGGACATCCACCATGCGGACTGTGACCCGACCAGACACATCGTCACCCGAGACGATGTTCAAGCGCGAAACGTGCGAGACCAAACGGAAGATAGAGTGAATGTCTGCATTCACGAAGTCGAGGCTGATCTTTCGACCCGCATATGGAACCGATGTAGCGGAACTCGAGTCAATCTGAAAGCCAGCCGCCATTCCAAGCAATGAAGCGGGATTCATCGCCCCGCCGCCGGTGCCCCACGCAGAGTTGGGTGAGATTGTCCGGCCACCAGCGCCGATGACGATTTCTTCTTGGTACGCGTTTCGAATGGGTCCATCTGAGACCGAAGGACCAACGGCGCCAAAGTCTTGTGTTCCCGACGCTCTTGCGGCGAAGTACTCTTCTTGGAGTGCAGGAGGTACGCTGAACCGAATGGTTATGCCTGAAGGACCTCGGTTGACTTGGTACTCCGTCGCAGTCCGTAAACTGACCGCCACTCGAGCACCCTTGGATGTGGCGTAAGCCCGAACCATGCGCACGGGCGAAACGAAGTCACCGGTATCGAGTACCCGGCGA
>CAWVVG010000133.1:0-8577 GCA_963932775.1 uncultured bacterium | reverse complement strand
AATTGTGGCTTCGCTCATCGGCGGGCTACCGGATCGCAGCGACCGTGCACATGCCTCCGGGGGCCGGACCATTTCCCGCTGTTGTTCTCTGTCCAGGCTCCGACCATGACCGCCGCACATTTCAAACCAACGCTGCACCCGTCCATGGAGATGAGGTCGCGGCACTCGGAGTGGTCGTTGTCACCTACGATCCCAGCGGCCGAGGCCAGAGCTGGGGGCCAGAAGATTTCGGTGGCACCGAACACCAAGACAATGTGGTGTGTGCAGTGGAATGGTTGCGAAAGCATCCGAAAGTTCAAGAGCAGTCCGTTGGATTGGTGGGCATTTCTCTCGGGGTCAGCAGTGCTGTCGGTGCGGCAAAGACACTGGCCCGGCGGGGGCACCCTGTCGCTTGGGTCATCGACTGGGAAGGCCCGTGTGACCAACGGACCATTACCGCAAACCAGACCATGAATGCCCCAGCGATGGGCCACAAGGCCACCGATCAGACCTACTGGATACCCAGAGAGGCGGTGCGTTCAGTGGGTGAGATTGAGGCCAAATATTGGCGTCTGCAGGCCGACCCGGACCACGCCCAACCAACGGAACTGGACCATGCTCGCACAATGATGTCAGCAGCATCCAAGCTCGACTGGTTCCGCCTAAACCATCACCCAGTGGGTGAGGCACCCTCCAAGCCCACCTGGTTGAAAGGCGGTCCGTTTGCCGCCAACCGAGCCATTATCAAGACGATTCAGTCCCTGATCGCACGCCCATAAAGAGGGCCCGAGCTGCCCGGCTGTGTTCTTCCCATTCGGGCCACCCCGACACCTTCTGGTTCCCCATTTCATCGACCCTGGCATGGCCTGTGTGACTTGCAGGCGAGGCCGTTCGTCCATCCAGGGTACGAATCTCTTGCTCCGTCCATTGGTCCAACAAGATGCGCAATGTGGAACGAAAGCTTCCCTCCACTGCACCGGGAACACCCGTGATGGAGCTTGCGCCCTCAACCAACCGCACAATGCCCGAGGCTGTATGTAAATCCACAACCGCAAGGCGGCGCTCGGTGGCCGGCTGTACACGGCCCTCCCGCAAGTGTTTGAGCCGACCGCCGGCACGAACTGGCCTGAATTTAAGCAACACCACTTCACCTGGAACCACGAGCACTGGAAGCTCGCTCATTCGCTGAGGTTCCATCTGTTCGGCCAGCTGAGACAGGTCCATTTCCCAGTCGTTCACTTCCACCACGTGGGGCCCATTGTCCATGGTCACCAGCAATCGGGCCTGGCCAAACCTCAGAAGATCGTCGGTATCCACCACGACCGCATGAAGGTTGAGGCCCACTCGAACTCGCTCGGCCAACCCGTCCAACCGCTCCCGCTGAATTCCTCGGAGGATGACACGTGGCTGGCGAGCAATGGCCACCATCCGAGCAGTCACACCATCCACCCCGAGGGTGTCGGCTATCTCCTGGGCACGCGCCACATCTGCCGGACCTTCCGCCACTAGTGCGTAGCGACGCCGTACCTTGGGCAACAACGTCACGGGGTCGGCTGCCAGCACACCCGGCTCAACCAGCCGAGGTGTGAGTCCACCGAACTGCTCAAGAACCGACGATGCCTCAACCAGCGCAGCATGAATGCCCACTTCGTCGTCGAGCTCGTGAGCACTCAGTGCCCGTCCCACTGCCGCGGCCAACTTCCTCAAATCACCGCCCCGATCGGAGGGTACTTGCTCCGCTTCAGCATGAACTTCAGCGGTACTGGGCGCATCCTGGTGGGCCGCCATCGCTTGCTGAAGCTTGTGCGTCGTCCCTGTAGCCATGGCCTGGCGAACCAGTTCATCCAAGTCTGCCGGGAGCTGACGGTCGGACGACGTGTCGGAAACGGGAAGGCCGCACCCACAATAAATGCACGTCGATGCGTGGGTGGGGTTTGTTCGTCCGCAATCGACACAAGAATGGGCCATCCCTCCACCCTATTGCAAACCACGACACCACGTGAAAAGTAGGGCTGGAACACCATAATCAACAACCCGTCTTGAGCTGTTCCTTACAGTCACACAAAAGACACGGACTGGGCAGGCTTATAACTTGACATGCCCGTTGTTGGGGGGCACCTTCAGGCTGGTCCTGCACCGTCCAAAACACTGACACTGACGCCAACAAAAGTCACACCCCAAATGTCACCGACACCCATCCATACGCTGATCATGAAGGCGCCCAAGATTCGAAAGCCCTCTCGGCTTTCGCCTACGATACTTGTTGTAGCGCTGATTCTTGCCATGTTCCTTCCAACCAAGGTTGAAGGTGCGTGGCTCTGGATCCGAATGGCGGACCACGGGATTGCTGTCATGTGTATCTGCAGCCTGATGCAGGCGCTGGAATACACATGGCATTCCCGGTTTTCCGGCGCGCACCTGCCACAACGCCTGCTCGCCCACCTCACCCTGCCGATGGCAGCGGTGGTCTTTGGAATCGCTGGCGTGTACTTGGTGGGCATCCCCCTGCGAACCATAGGCGATGGCGGCGCTACGCTTACCACCATCATCGCCGCAAGCCTGTGGTTGATCAGTAGCAGTGCCGGCTCTTTGCTCGTCATGGTCTTGGACCGTGTGATTCGGCCCATATCTCATGAATTCCGAAATCGACTAAAGACAGCGGTGCTGGCCCTGGGCACCCTGATGGCTTTCCTCTCCTACTGGACTGCTACGGTCGCATACGAAGCACTTCACGTACCCAATGGAGCCCAGCCTACGGTGTTCAAGCTGAACATGGGCTTCGGTACCGTCTGGAACATGGACCCAGACGAAATCCAGGCTCTGGCTGGCTCCAATGAGCTGCTGGCCACCATCTACTTTGGGTGCATCGTCGCCCTGGCCGCGCCTGCGATGATGAGCGCGAGCGGAAAGCTTGCTGACACCCTGATGTCCGACCTCGACCCACTCCAGGCTGGATTTGAGGCCATCTCTCGGGGAGAACTCGACTTTCGAATCCCCGAGGAAGGCACACCTGATTTTGCTCGTCTAAACCGCACCTTCAACCAGATGGTGCGCTCCATGCACCTGGCAAAACGCATGGAGAATGCCTTCGGTTCCTATGTCTCAGAAGAAATTCTGGACCAGATCAAAAACCAGCATGGCGAGGTCCACCTTGAACCGACCTTGCGCATTGCGACCGTCTTCTTTGCTGACATCCGCGGATTCACCACACTCAGCGAGCGCATCAACCCAAAGCAGCTTCTGGCCGTCTTGAACCGATTCTATGAGGAGGTTGCCGAGGTCGTGCAGAAGCACAGCGGCTTCTTGGTCCAGTACATCGGCGATGCGGTGGTTGTGGTCTTCAATGGACCCATTGACCAACCAAACCACGCAGACATGGCCGCGTGCTGTGCCATCGACATCCAACAAGCCGTCGACAGTCTCAATCAACAAAACCTCTTCCCCGAGGCAGGAGATCTGAAGATCGGCATCGGCATCGCTACCGGGGCCTTGGTCGCGGGTAACTTGGGCGATTCACGACACTTACTGCAGTACACCGTGTTGGGTGACACCGTGAATCAAGCCGCACGGCTCACCAGCCTGAGCCCACCGGGGGCGGTCTATATCAATCAGCGAAATGCTGAGTTGATCAACCCGCGGCATGACTCGATTGCGCTGCCGGCAGTGCGGGTCAAGGGCCGGGCCCGAAAGGTCCAGCCCCACCAAATATGGCCAAAGATAGACGCCACCGACATCACGGAAGTGCGCCCTCACCCTGCCGCTAAGTGGCCGGTCGGTGAAGCCTAAAGGCCCAGTCCGTCTACGGTGTCAAACAACCCACCCCTCAGCGCCTCAGACATGGGCGTGAGCGGCAAGCGGAGGCCGTCCTCCAGCAGTCCCATGTGGGCCATTGCGGCCTTCACCGGGATTGGGTTGGACTCGATAAATAGGTCTCGGAACAAGGGAAAGAGCTGTTCATTGAGCGACTGCGCCCGTTCGAATTGACCCTGTACAGCGGCATCCACCAAGTCTCGCATCTGAACCGGGCATACATTGGAAGCAACTGAGATCACACCGTTCCCGCCCTGGGCCAGGAACGCCATTGAAGTGAAGTCATCGCCAGACAGCAGGGCCAGCGCGGAGCCGCAGCGCCGTCGTACATCCGTGGCATTCGCTAAATCGCCTGTGGCATCCTTGAGGGCAATGATGTTGTCGATGGGAGCGAGCCTTGCCACGGTTCGCGGTGCGATATGGACCACAGAACGACCCGGTACATCGTACAAGCACACGCCCACTGAGACAGCCTCAGCTATCGCCTGAAAATGCTGAAACAACCCCTCCTGTGTGGGCTTGTTGTAGTACGGGGCCGTTGCCAGAACGCCTTGCACGCCCAGGGCCTCTACCCGCCGTCCCATCTCGACGGCCTTGGCCGTACTGTTGCTGCCAATCCCAGCCATGACCGGGACTGCCCCATTGGCTTCTTCCAGGGTCCACTGAACAATGCTGAGCTGCTCATCCACCGTCAACGTTGGCGCCTCACCGGTGGTGCCACACGGGACCAAGCCCTGTACCCCACCCTCAATCTGCCGACGGACCAACGCGCGAAAGGTGGACTCGTCCACTGCACCGTCTTTGAATGGTGTCACGAGCGCTGTCATCAATCCTGAAAAGATCATCGCCGCCTCCGTGGGCGGCCTCTATCCTCCCAGCCGCACTGATGTCGGGTTTTCAGTGGGCCTCTCGCAGGCGTCGCCTGGCATCGCCAAGCGCGCCGACATCGCCATCGATCACAATCTTCCCATGCTCCATGAGCACGATGCGGTCCGCAACCTTCTCCAGCATGTCCAGGATGTGCGTGGAGAGCAGTACGGTTGCACCATCTTGTCTCAGCTCGTTGAGTACACCCACCACCCTTTCTGCACTCGCTGGGTCCAGGCCATTGAGCGCTTCATCCAATACGAGAACCGGAGGCCGGGCAACCAAGGCCGCCGCGAGTGCAGTCTTGCGTCTCATTCCCTGAGAATACTCACGAATCAAGCGGTCTGCATCCGCACCCAGACCCGCAACCTCAAGGGCCCAGGCGACATCGCCTTTTCCTCGAATCTCTGCCACAAACTCAATCATCTCGCGGGCCGACAAGTACTCGTAGAGCGTGGGGTGCTCGGGCACAGTTCCAAGCTGAGCCCGTGCCGCAGCTGGGTCCGCCACCACATCGACTCCCACCACGGAGATGGCCCCAGAGGTCGGCGTCAGTTGGCCCGACAACATTCGGATGGTGGTGGTCTTTCCCGCACCATTGTGGCCGACCAAGCCAACGAACTCGCCGGGCTGAATGGTCAGGTCAATGCCATCTACCGCATGGACGCGTCCATACTCTTTTCGAAGACCGCTCAGTACGATCGCGGGTGTCGTCATCCCATCACCTTTACAAATCCGGCCCACGCCACAACAGCGAAGGCAGCGTATGCCCAAACGGCCTTGTCCCGCCACAAGCGAGCAGCAAAGGCGGCCGATACTGCACCAAAAATAGAGAGAACCAACAAGCCCACGGTCAAGCCAACCCCACGAGAGCCATGGCGGACCATCAACGCCAGCCCCACCGGCGCCAGCACGCCCAGGCCATAGAGCAGGGCCACCAGGGTTCGAGCGAGCGCTACGGAAGCAGAAGACACACCCAGTGCCTCGTCCAGCCACGGCGGGTCGCCGGCCGCCATACGAGCCGCGACGCTGGTCGCCCACACCACAGCACAGCCACCCCAAAACACCGCAGCGTCCGGATCATTCCAGCTCACAACGAGCACGACCAGGCCCAAAATCCAGCCACCTGTCGCATAGATTCGAAGGGACCGCCAGCCATGCCGAAGTGCGCGGGTCAGCTCAGGGCGACCGAGCCCCACACGCTCCAGATACACCTGGCCCACCGTCTCCGTGGTCTCTGCCTGCGCCCAGGCACCCTCCACATCGGCAAGGAGTAGGCTCGCACGCACATAAAAACGCTCAGCCACAGTCCCGACAGCCGACCAAGCAATGGCTCCCATGATGGCGGGAATGGCCAACCATGCCCAACCCAGGCTCCAGCCGCCGAGGGCCGCCTCTAAGCCTATGGCACCGAACTCGACGGCGGTTCCCACAAACGCGAGGGCCACACCAGGCGCATAAATTAGCGCAGCTTGCATGCGTGGATTTTCTCCACGAATCGCATCCAACAGCGCGGACAGCGCGGGACTATACGCCGCCCACACCCCACCCAGGTGAACCAAGAAGCCCACACCCAAGCCACCCACCCAGGCGCTGGTGAGCAAGGCAAGCGCTCCAAAGTAGGCCTTCATTTCTCCCGCCATGGCCAAAGGTGCCAACAGAACGGCACCCATTCCAATCAAGTAGGAGCGATTCTTGGCTGTCTGTAAAGCGATGGCCGAGACCAGCGCACGGGAACGAACGGGGTGCACATCCAGGACCGCCCGGTCCGGGCCCCGCACAAGATCGGAATAGCTGTGTAAAATTACCGCAGCTGCAATCAAGTTGGCCAAGCGACTGCAGACCGCCGAAAGGGCGCCAGCCCACTGCTCAACGGGCACCTCACCGTTGGTTGGCAGGAACCCGAACCACACATCGCGGACCAACGGGATGGCGCAAGCAACCGCCACCACAGGCACCCAACGAGACCACTGCACGCCTTGGTGGCGCTGCATACGGCGGTGGACTCGAATGTAGGGGTTGGGCACCAAAAAATTCCTGCTCTGGGTACCTAAAAGAAAGAAGCGTTGTGGTTCGTACAAAGGGCGCCGTTCGAACTGCAATCAAATGCCGGGTGCAGACACCGGCTCTCCCCGCAGGGAGTTCGTGAATCCGGCGATGATCGACACGGGAACAACTTGCCCCACCTGGTCGAGCCTGCCGGGAAAGTTCACCATCTTGAAGGTGCTTGTGCGACCGCAGATGACCGCATCATCATAGCGACTCGGACCCTCAACCAGCACCGACATCGTCTGACCTGCCATCGCTTCATTTGCAGCCCGGCTGATGTCGCGCTGCCGGAGCTGAAGCCGCACAAGGCGCGCCTGGGCCACATCCGGCGGAACCTCATCCTTGAGCATCCGCAATGCTGCCGTACCTGGGCGCTGAGAGTACTTGAACGAGAACGAACCCTCGAATCCGACCTCGTCGAGCAAGCTCATGGTCGCCTCGAAGTCCTCGTCGGTCTCCCCAGGAAACCCGAGGATAAAGTCCGTGCTCAAGACGATGTCTGGGCGAGCGTCCCGAAGCTGGTCTACCACCTCAAGAAAGCGCTCTCTGGTGTAGAAACGCTTCATCCGCCGAAGCACCGCGTTGCTGCCTGATTGAACCGGTAAGTGAAGATGGCTCGTGAGCTTGGGCAGGTCGCGGTAGGCCTGAATGACGTCCGGACCCATGTCACGAGGGTGGCTGGTTGTATAGCGAATTCGCTCCACACCAGGAACATCAGAGACCGCATACAAGAGCTGAGCGAACGTCCGCTCCCCGGCGACTTTGAGTCCATAGCTGTTCACATTCTGACCGATGAGCGTGATCTCTTTGACTCCGGTATCCACCAAGCCACGGACCTCGTCGATGATCTGGTCCGACGATCGAGTCACTTCGGGTCCACGTGTGGTGGGCACGATGCAGAAGGTGCACTTGTTGTCGCAGCCCTTCTGAATGGTCACAAATGCACCGACCTGACCCTTGGACCCTGGGTCCAGATCCGACGCGAATGCGTAGGTCTCCAAGTCCAAGAAGTCTGTATCCAGTACTTGCTTTGTCGCTCCGGGCTTCTCTGAGCCAGCGGCGGACACCAACGCACGCACCCTGGGAATGGCATCGGGCCCGAAGACCAAGTCCAGTTCCCGGTACCGCTTGAGCAGCTTGTCACCCTCTTGCTGAGCCACACAGCCCGCAACCGCTACGGTCACCGGTCGGTCCTGAGTGCGCTTAATCTTGAGCGCATCCCCCAAGAAAGAGTGTAGCTTTAACTCCGGTTTCTCCCGGATCGAGCAGGTGTTCACGATGATGACGTCGGCCTGGTCCATGGACTCGGTCGGCTCATACCCGTCTTTTCCCAGCAAAGCATGAATCTTGCCGGAATCGTAGACGTTCATCTGACACCCAAAGGTCTGAACAAAGACCTTCTTCATTGGGACCTCCATGACTTAACATCAGCCAGTTACTCCGTTTGCCCAACATCAGGCAAGTGACACGCTGGTGAGAAGTCCCCTTTTCGGGGTGCTGGGGCACTTATCGGCCGTCAAACAACCGCCCCAACCAGGGTGTGGCCTGACCTCTTCCCGGGGGGATCGGTTAGGCCAATCGCCAATCTCTGGAGCCACCATGACCCACACACTGATGATGACTGCAGCCCTCTTCAGCCTGGCCTGCACCAAGGATTTGAGCGAATGCGAAATCTATGAAGAGGCCGTGTGCGAATGCGATAGCGAGGGGGGCACGGATGCGTGCACCTCAGCCAGCGAACAGATCTCAATAGCCGAGGCATACAAAGACGATGGCTGGACGAACCTGTACCGAGATGCGCAGTCGGTATGTGGAGAGGAGTACGAGGTCTTCATGGCGATGGGCGGCTGTGGGGCACTGGCCCTGGAAACG
>CAWVVG010000132.1:0-8607 GCA_963932775.1 uncultured bacterium | reverse complement strand
CGTGGGTGATCAACAGGATGCTCATTCCCATTTCATCCTGCAGCCGGTTCATCAACTCCAGGATCTGCGCCTGAATGGTCACATCGAGTGCGGTGGTGGGCTCGTCGGCGATGAGCAGCTGGGGAGAGCAGGCCAGTGACATTGCGATCATGACCCGCTGGCGCATGCCGCCTGACATCTGGTGGGGGTACTCGTCGATTCGGATCTCAGGAGAGGGGATACCGACCTTCGTGAGCAGGTCAATTGCCCGTGCTCGTGCCGCCTGGGGACCGATATCTTCGTGAACCAAGATGCCCTCGGTGATCTGGTCGCCCACGGTGTAGACCGGATTGAGCGAAGTCATCGGCTCTTGGAAGATCATCGCGATGTCCTTGCCACGCATGTGCCGCATTTCTTCTTGGCTGAGCTTGGTGAGGTCGCGACCGTTGAATCGGATTGCCCCGCCGACGATCTTTCCTGGAGGCTGGGGGATGAGGCCCATGATGCTCAAGGCCGTGACTGACTTTCCGCAGCCAGACTCGCCGACGACGCCGAGGGTCTTCCCTCTGCGGATGGAGTAGGTGACCCCATCTACGGACCGGGCGGTCCCGATGTCCGTGAAGAAGTAGGTCTGGAGGTTGTCCAGCTCGAGGAGAACGTCGTCGTTCATTATCGCCTCATCTTCGGGTCGAGGGCATCTCGGAGGCCTTCACCGACGAGATTGAGGAGGCTTACGGTGATGAAGATGGCGAATCCAGGCGCGAGAATCAGGTGCCAGGCGCCAGAGGAATAGCCCTCTTGTAGGGTCTGGCCCCAGCTTGGTGCGCTCAGGTCGCCCAGGCCGAGGAAGCTCAGGGTGCTCTCCAGCAAGATTGCTCCGGCCACACCGAAGGTCGCAGCCACAAGGACCGGCCCCATGGCATTGGGAAGAATGTGCTGGAAGATGACCTTTCGGGGTGGAAAGCCCAAGGCGATGGCACTGGTCACAAAGTCCAGGCCTCGGAGACGATAAAATTCACCGCGCACCAGTCGAGCGACACCCGTCCACCGAACCAGTCCGATGACCAGCATGATGTGAAAGATGCTGGGCTTCTCTAGGAATGCCACCAAGACCAGGATGATGATCAAGGCCGGGATGCTCATCACGATCTCGATGACCCGCTGGATGAGCATGTCGATCTTGCCCGCGTAGAAGCCGGCGAGGGAGCCCAGGAAGATGCCGATGCTCACATAGATAGCCACCGCAATGACGCCGATGGTTAGCGATATACGGGTTCCGTACAGCAGCCGTGTTCCAACATCACGTGTGGACTCATCGACGCCGAGCCAGTGCTTGGCGGAGGGCCGCTCGAGGCTTCGGAAGCCCGTGTTTCGGAACATAAACGGTACGGGCGGGAAGATCGCTGAGGTGGTCTCCCCCGTCTCCGCTCGGGCCTCAATGATGTCAGCGTACTGTACATAGGGTTCTGAATGGGGCTGCACCAACAGGCCGGCGAAGACCACCAACACCAGGCCTATGGCTGTGGCCGCTTCATTGCGCATCATTCTTCGACGATGTCGCTTCTGCAGGCCTTTTGCCTGAATCATCTTCACCCGTACAAACCAGCCTATCAGCAGGGGAATACCCAGAATCAATAGAAGATTGAAGAAGATATCGACGGGGTTTTCAAAGTAATTTCGATCAAACAACGAGCTGAACCAGGGGTACGAGGCCCCTTCACCGGCATTCCAGAAAAAGGGTCGGCTACTTGCGAATAACGGTGCCGTGATCGCAATGAAGAACAAGCCCGCAAGCCCCCAAGCGGACACCAGCGCTACCCGGTTCTTTTTGAACTGGATCCAAACGATATCAGCGAAGGTCTGGTCCTCTGACCCGGTGGCGTCTGTGCTGGGCTCGGTGGTCATGGGTTTACTCAAAGGTGATGCGTGGATCGACCAACGCGTAGGAGAGATCGGAGAGCAGCATGCCGACCAATGTCAGTCCAGAGCTAATGAGCAGGACCGCCATGACCGCATTGTAGTCGCGGACATTGATGCTCTCGAACAGGTAGGAACCCATGCCGGGGATACCGAAGACAACCTCGATGACGACCGAACCACCGATCAATGCAGGAAGCAAAGAAGCGAGGAGGGTGAGGATCGGGATCATGCCGTTGCGGGCGGCGTGCTTGAGGATGACCACGCTCTCTGGCAGCCCCTTGGCTCGGGCGGTGCGGACAAAGTCAGAGCGAATGACGTCGAGTAGGCCGGTGCGGGCATAGCGAGAGAGGGCAGCCAGAGCAGCGTAGGAGCTGCACATGATGGGCAGAGTCACATGCCATACCACGTCTTTGATGTACTCCAGGGTGGTCATCTGGCTGGTGTCCAGCGACTCAAACCCGGAGGTGGGGAACCACTGGGCCGGGGTGCCGCGGGTCAGCAGGTTCAGCATGAACACCGCCACGAAAAAGCTCGGCAAGCTGTACAGCATGAACAAGAAGGTCGTGACCACGCGGTCGGCCAGGGTGTTCTGCTTCACGCTGGACCAGATGCCCAAGGGCAAGGAGATGGCGTAGATGAGGAACACGCTGGAGAGGCTGAGGGTGATGGAGTAGCGCAGCTTGCTGAAGACCTTCCCGAGAACGGGGCGCTTGTCTACGTGAGACACTCCAAAGTTCAGTCTGGCCAGGTTGGACCAGTACTTGGCAAAGCGGGTGTCCAGGATCAGAATCTGAAGCTTGTCACCAAAGCCGTACTGCCAGTCGCTGCCGTTCGCTTGGTACCAGTCGGACCACTGCTGGGCGGTGCTCTCCATGTCGCTGGGCGTTGCATCGGCCTTGAAGCTCCAGCCCCGAATCTGGCCGTTCGCTTTGGCGATGGCCTTGATCTCCGTTCGATCTTCATCGGAGAGGTTGCGCTCATAGATCTTCTTGTTCTGCCGCTGACCGTTGAACGTGAGTCGCTGACTGGCCAGAGACCGTAGGGCAGCGGATGCCTCAGTGTCGGTGACCAATGCGATGAGGCCTGGGACGGCATAGCGGCCCCAATTTTCAACCTGATCTTGCGCCTCAATGCGCAGCCCTGGGCTGACGTCACCAGACACATTCAAGATGTTGGCGAGGGTCGCCTCCACTTGGGTGCGGTCGAGATCGTACCGAGTGTTCAGCAAGACCGGCTTGTCCAGGTTGAACTGCTCCTTGAAGATTCGGTAGCTTTCTCGCTGCTCACCGGCTGTGGATGCATCTTGACCCCCACCGCCTTCGCCTGTCTGGACCTGCCCGCCCGGTGTTCCTGGCGCAAAATTTAGCACCACGAAGATCACCAGACTGATCGCGGCAAAGGTCGGCACCATCAGCAGGATGCGTTTGAGAACATAGGTCAGCAAGTGGGGGTCTCCGAATCAGCCTTCGAGGTAAAAGGGTCGTGGGTTGATGTGGGGACGGGTGAGCTGAAACCACACATTCTTCAACTCTTGCTGCCAAAATACGGTGCTCTTCCTGGTGTAGAAGAACGTGTATGGCTGCTCCTCGTACACAAGGCGGTGGAACTGGTGTGCAAGCTCCTTGCGCTTTCCTTCGTCGAACTCGTTCTCGAGGGCTTCGATGATGGCGTCGGCCTCTGCATTTCGAAAGCCAACCCGGTTGGAACCCTTGGGCTTGTCCGCTCCAGAGCTGTGCCAGATCTGGCGAAAGTCCACCGGCGGACCCGAAACCCATCCCAAAGTCACTGCATCGAATTCCCGTGCGTCGATCTTCTTCAGGAGGTTGGCCCATTCCATTGGTGCCACGTTCATCTTGATGCCGATCTTCGCCAGATCTTCCTTGTAGATGTTCCCGACAGTCTTGTATTCATTGGATGAGCCGTAGGTGACCAGCTTGAATTCGAAGGGAACCATCACCCCA
This sequence comes from uncultured bacterium, assembly GCA_963932775.1. Lineage (GTDB taxonomy): Bacteria > Myxococcota_A > UBA796 > UBA796 > UBA796 > UBA796. Next base: position 4,747 of record CAWVVG010000132.1, on the reverse strand, counting down.
TCGATCATCTTCTCTCGGGTTCCATCCTTGTCGGAATCGGTCCATCCGGCTTCTTCGAGCAGAGCCTTGGCCTTCTCGAGGTCGAAGGCGTAGGGCTCGAGCGAGCGGTCGTAGTAGGGCTGCACGGTGGACATGGGTCCGGTGCAGCGCTCACCGAGGCCGAGAAACACGTCATCGATGAGAAGCTGGGCGTTGAAGGCATGGCTCATCGCTTGCCGTACCCGCTTGTCACTGAACTGGGGTTTGTCCGCATTCCAGCCAATGTAGGCGTAGTTGTAGGACCAAAACTCGCCGCCTTCCAAGGTGCCGTCCTTGAATGGGGAATCGTCCTTGCCTTCCAGTACCTCTGCCCGGTACTGAGCCGGCGCAAGGGTGGCGAGATGGAGCTCACCGGTGCGGAGTTTTCGTGGCGGTTGGTTCTGGTCCTTCAGGATGGAGTAGACGACCTTGTCCATTGCGTTCCCGCCGAGTGGATACTTGGCGTTTCGCTTGAGCTCGATGGCCACACCGGGCTCGAATCGAGTGAAAATATAGGGGCCGGCACCGATGCCCATGGGGTTGTACCAGTGGTCCTCGAAGCGCTTGCCGATGACTTCGGGCTCGTAGGCTTCACCCGCTTCGTCGTAGGCATACAAGAACTTCGGTACGGGGTACAGGCTCATCACGCTGACCTTCTGCATGTACGTGGGCTTCTTGAAGGTGAGACGGATGGTGTGGTCGTTCACCGCCTCGTAGGTCTCGAGTTCCTCGAAATAGGGGCGCGTGGAGGCTGCGCCTGCCACCTGGTCATTGGTGAGCATTTCGAGCATGAATACAAGGTCATGGGCGGTGACTGGGTGGTCCCCTTCCAACCATTTGTAGTTTCCACTCGCCCAGTCCACATTGGGTTTGTGCCAGAAAAAGTCGTCCCTGAGCTTCAGGGTATGGGTCCGTTTGTCTTCAGAGATCGTCCAGTGGTAGGCCAGCTCACCCTTGTATTTTGTGACGTCCTTGAGGTGGTAGGTACCGAGGGCCACATGCACATATGCTTGAATCTCGGATACATCAGCACCGTTCTCGATCAACCAGTTGAACCCCTTTGGATCCGATCCCATCTTCAGGTTGAGGGTGCCCCCTTGCTTGGCGTCCGAGGGCAGCCAGTGGGCGTTGTCTCGGGTGAAGACGTTCTCGGGGTCCGACATGGCCTTGGTGACGTTTGCGGGTTCGGTGGCACCGAAGATGCCTCCGCTGGGCCCGCTGCGCCCGCCAGCAGTCCCAAAGTCACCATTCTCGATGAACTTTTCTACGGCTCCGAGCCTGCCCAGTAGTTCAATCTGGTTCTTTTCGATTCGGTTTGACTGCCACACATTTACTGCGGTCAGCAGCAAGAAACCGGCGATCAGGATCAACCCGACAGCGCTCCGTAAGAATCCCCGTTGCATCGTCCGTCCGGTGTTCGGGTGAGGGCTCACTCTTGGGTGAGACCCGTTTGAGTATACCAGGGCTGGTGGGCCGTCAATCTGTATGAAAAGGGAGGGTGAAGTGGCGGTGACCGTCCCTAGTGGTAGATTAGTAGGGTAGGATTAAGTTTCAAGGGGTGAACTGTGGCACTGAAAAAAACTAAGGTTCTGTTTATCAAGTACCACGAGGCTGCTGATCAACAGCCGCTGTCGAAGAAAGCCGCAGAGAAGTTGGGCATCTTCCCCAGCCTTGCCCTCGGCGGTTTAGCGGCTTGGATCCGCCAACATGAATACCCGGTACAGCTCATTGATCTCCATGTGGAGAACCTCTATCCAAAGGTTGTCGCACCCAGGGTGCAGGAGTTTGATCCGCAGATTGTCGCCCTGACATCCAAGACCTTGGGGTGGCCAGCGGTAATCGAGATCGCCCAGATGGTTCGCGAAGCCTGTCCAAATGCGCTGATTGTTGTGGGTGGACCTCATACGACCATCTACGCCGAAGAAAGTCTGACATGGGAGTGCTTTGACGTGGCCGTCGTCGGCGATGGTGAGGAGACCATGCTGGAGCTGTGCGAGCACGTCGAACAAGGCGGCGGTGGATTGGATGAAATCACTGGCATCGTCTACCGGGACTCAGCCGGAGAAATTCACAAGAACGAGGGGCGTGAACTCAGCAAGGACATCAACAACTATCCGATGACCGCCTGGGACCTGATGCCCATCACGGACTACCACTGCCTGACCTTGCTCAAGCCCTTCGCTACGATGGTGACCACGCGTGGATGCCCCTGGCACTGTGGGTACTGCTCCCAGGTGTACTCAGAGAAGTTGCGCTTCCGATCGGTAGAGCTGGTGGTCGATGAGATGGAGGTCCTTGAGCGCACATACGGCGTCAAGGAAATCGTATTCTTCGACGAGACCTTCACCATTGGTAAGCGGCGGATGCGGCAATTCGCCGAAGAAGTACAGCGCCGTGGACTGACCGTGAAATTCAACATCCGGGCTCGGGTGGATACGGTTGACCGCGAGGTCGTTCGGGCGCTTAAAAAGGCAGGCTTGCGCTCTATCCACATGGGTGTGGAAGCCGGTACCGACCGTGTGCTCAAGATCATGAACAAGCAGATTACCCGCGAGCAGACGGAGCGGGCGTTCCGCATCTGTCGCGAGGAGGGTGTGGATACCCGCGGCTACTTTATGATCGGCTACTACGACACCACGCACGAAGATGTGGAAGACACCATTAAGTTCGCTTCGGGCCTCGGCCTGGACTGGGCGAGCTTCTCTGTGGCGACGGCTCTTCCCGCGACCGACCTGTACCGAATCGCAAACGAGCGAGGCTACGTGGATGGTGATTTCTGGAGGCAGTACACCATCGATGGTGGTGGAGACATTCCCCAGCTTGAGACCGAGACATTTACCGCAGAGCAACTTCGGGCCTATCGCACCAAAGCGTACATGAAGTTCTATCTGCGACCGGATCTCATTCGACGCAAGCTCAGCAAAGCCGAAGGGCGGGATGAGCTTATGGAGATGGCAGGAGGCGCCACTGTGCTCAGCGAGATTGTAAAGAGCACCTTGCTGAAGAGGATTCCGAGTGTCGGGATCGGAAAGTGGGCGACGGTATAATTTTGTTCTGAGGGCTGCGGTTGTGAAGCAACCGGGCTCTACAGACTCAGGCTCGACGTCCACTCACGACTCTCACCGTGCCGGTGAGGTCCGGGTGTTCTGTGATGTCGATTAGGCCCGCCTCGCGCATCATGGCGGAAACCGCTTGGTGTTGGCCGTCTCCATGTTCTACCAAGACTGCACTCAATGCCCGGGCTGCTGCTGCCGGAATGAGCTCACGGTAGATGTTCAGTCCATCCGCGCCGCCATCTAGGGCCAGCAAGGGCTCGTGTCTGGAGATCTCTGGTGCGAGTCCATCAATATCAGCGGTCGGAATGTACGGGGGATTGCTCACCACCACATCGATTTGGCGGTGAGGTGGGATGGGAGTGAGCAGTGAGCCCTTCAAGACGGCGACCCGGTCTGACATTTCCAAGCGCCGCACATTCTCTTGGGTACACCGAACGGCGGGTTCGCTCACATCGGTGGAGAACAATCGGACTTCGGGTCGCTCGCTCGCGATGGCAAGGCCAATCGCGCCGGTTCCTGAGCCCACATCCGCCACAAAGCAGCGCTCATTTTCAGGGATGAGTGCCAGAGCAGCCTCAACCAGGGTCTCGGAATCAGGTCGGGGAACCAGCACATCCTTGTGGCTTGCCAGGTCCAGAGACCAGAATCCTTTGGTTCCCAGGATCCATGCAACCGGTTCTCGGTCTGCACGTCGCTTTACATCGGCCCGTATCGGGGCGAGCTCCGCTTCGTTTACTGGGCGGTCATACTTCAGGTACAGCGCCACCCTGTCTAGCCCCAAGTGACGACCGATGATGAGCTCGGCATCCAGGCGGGGGCTTGGGATACCCTTGGTCCGAAAGAAAGCTTCGGTCTTCTTCAAGATGTCTACTACCGTGCTCATCTGAGGGCCTCCGTTGGAGAGGTAATTTCGAGCCACCCTCGGAGATCGTTGGCGATGCGTTCACCGGTTGCAGCACAGTCTTTGACCCCGATCCCCTGAAGGTGGTTTCCCGCAAAGAACAATCCACCAAACCGATCTTGAGCGGCAGATACAGCGGCGACCCGGGCGGGATGACCCACGGTGTATTGAGGAATGCCCTGGGGATGGTGGAAGACCCGTACCAGGTTTGGCTCTGCTCGTCGGCTGCCAAAGAACCGCTCGTTGGATGCGAACACCCGGTCCAGCAGCTGTTGGTGTGGCAGTTGTGTCGAGGCTTCGTCGACGGCTCCGCCGATCATGGTTCGAAGCAGAATCTCGCCTTCCCGGCTCTGGTGTGGGTAGGCCTCCGAGGTAAACAGGGTGCCGAGCACGCCCACATCCTCTCCTCGCGCCACAAGAACGCCGAAGCCTCGTGGGCGCCTGTCAAACGCACCGGCGGGCCATGCGGAGACCACCACAGAGACGGAGGCATATGGGATTTCATCCAGCGCCGAGGCGACCGCACTGTCGATGCCACGCATCAATCGGGCCTGTACGGGTGCTGGGCAAGCCAACACTACGGCATCGGCATCGATGTCACCGGAGGGTGTGTGTACGCGCCACCCGTTTTTGGTGCGGGTCAACCCTTCCGCGGGGCAGCCACATTGGACTGCCTCACCCAAATGAGAAACAAGCGCCTCGGTTAGGTGTCCGGCACCGCGAGGCAGGGTCTGGAGGTGTCCGGTTGGTGCGCCTCCACGTTTTTTGGCCA
>CAWVVG010000131.1:0-8632 GCA_963932775.1 uncultured bacterium | reverse complement strand
CAGTGGGAGCTGGTCAATGGAATCCGCATCGATCAGGTAGACCGGAACATCCTAAAGAAGATGGCCTCATCAGGGTGCGTTCGAATTGTATTCAGCGCCGAATATCTGGAGTCCAACCAAGAGCCCGCCATTGGCCACCGATTCAAGGATGCCCTAAATGCAGTTCAATGGGCCCAAGAATGCGGGATGCGCGTCGGTGGATACTTTATCGTCGGATTGCCTGGACTGAGCGCCCGACAAAATTGGGAGAGCGTCCGGCTTGCCCTGCGCCTGGGTCTCGACGATGCCAACTGGGTTCCCTTCTACGAGACCCCTGGATCGGGCTTCTCGGGAGCCGCTACGTCGATCGATGCCACAGCCATACCCAGGGCTCAAGCAGTTCGAATGGCCAAAGCTGCCCACCTTGCTTTCTTTACTCATCCTCGTTCATTCGGACGTTTGGCCTCGGAAATGATCGCCACACCTGCTACTGTTCCTACTATGGCTCAGAAAGCGTGGGAGTTGATCTGCGCAGGTGGCCCCGTTCCCATGAGAGATACCCCTTGAGCACTTGGACCCCTGGACCCAGCGTATTCGGACGACCACAGGTCGTATTTCTCCGTTTTGCCCCCTGGGCCATCTTCCAGAACAACCACCCCCACGACCTGATGTGGCCGGTTGAAATGATGTACGCCAAGGGCATCGCCGATGCAGCGGGGTGGAATCCAACCATCGTGGACCTCCATGTCGAGCACTTTGAGCGGGACGACTTGGTGCAACAGCTGGTGATGCTCGAGCCTCACCTGCTGCTGATCGATACCATGACCCCCACAATGGCCTACGCCCGCGAAATCGCGGACGCCGTATTGAACCGCCTACCGGACCTCAAAATATGGGGCATCGGCCAACACGCAACCGAGCAAAGCGAAGACCTGCTGTACGAAGGGTCTCCATTCTCGGGCGTACTCCTGGGGGAGTACCCAGGCAGCATCGCAGACTTGCTCGCCTGCAGGGGCGAGCGGGCGGTGGATCACTCCGCCACTCTCGGCTCCGATGGCACCATCATTCAGACGGGCACCAAGCGGGAGATCATGGACTGTGATGCCCTGCCCCCCATCGATCCAACTGGCCTTCATGTGGACCGGTACCGGATGCAGTCCATCCACGTGCCCCGTTTTGGGCGATTGCGGTGGGGGTACTTGCTCACCAGCCGTGGCTGTCCCTTTCCGTGTACCTTCTGCTCGGCAACACTCCGACAGACCTACGGGAAAAAGTTCCGCGGTCATTCGGCAGAGCGAGTGGTTGACGACATGCTTCGACTGCACCTCGACCATGGAATCGACGCCTTCTACACGATTGACGACGTCTTCAGCCTCGACCGAGAGCGTGTGGTCGACATCTGTCATGGCCTGATCAAGCACAACCACCCGATTCACTGGACCATCCAGACTCGGGGAGATCTCATCGATCTCGATCTGCTCAAGCTCATGAAACGAGCGGGCTGTGTCGGCGTAAAGATGGGCATCGAGTCCGGCGTGGATCGAATCCTCAAGATCATTCGAAAGAATGCCTCTCGGGCGAAGCTGCTGGAAGCCGCTCGAAACTGCCAGGAGGCCGGTCTAATCCTGACCACCTACTACATGGTCGGCCATCCATCAGAGACCCGCGAGGAGATGGAGGAGACGTTCCGCTTCGCAAAAGAGGTCGGCTCGGACATGGTGCAGATGGCATTCCATACGCCCTACCCGGGAAGCGAGTCCTACGAGATGGCCCGCGACTTGGTGGCCGATCTAAGTGAACTGAGCCACTACGAAACCCAGCACGTCAACCTGAGCAAGGTGGACTCCGCGACCCTCGAGAAACTGCAGCGGCAGTTCTACCTGGAATACTACTTCTCGCCCAAGCGCTTCTTGAAGTACATGAGAAAGAGGGCCTTGTACCGGATGACAGATCCGACGGAGTGGCAGCTGGCCGCGAAGAGCCTAAAATATCTGCTGGGCAATCGAGGACGTGTGGGTACATCCGCGTCTGCTCCCCGCCCCACTCAGCGCACCGACGAAACAAAAAAGCACCATGCTTCGCGCAATCCCTCGCCATAATGTCAACCTGACATCCACCGAGCTTCGGCTGGTTCTACAGGGAGCGATGGGCCGGGTGAGTCACCCGGACGGGCGGACCCAATTTGAGGCGAATGCCCGCCGTTATTTCGGTACGGCCCACGCCTTCGCCGTCGAGTCGGGTCGAACCGCGCTTCATCTGGCCTTATTGGGGCTGAACCTGCCAGATGGGGCGGTGGTAGTACTGCCAAGGTATTGTTTCTTCAGCTTGGTCAAGGTTGTGGAGGGCATGGGGTATCGGGCCCGGTTTGCTCCTGTAGACCCAGAGACGTTTGCCCTCGATCCGGCTCGGCTGACCCCGGCACTGAGTGGCGCTCAAGCCATCGTGTTCATTCACCCCTTTGGACAACTGGCCGATGTGGCCGGACTGCAGGCCGTCGCCGCCGTCCACGGTGTGCCCCTTATCGAAGATGCCAGCCAAGCCACAGGCACACGGTGGGGCCGTCATTTAGCAGGCACGATCGGCGATGTCGGCGTCTTCTCTATGGTGAGTGGAAAGAACCTCCAGACCTTTGGTGGTGGCTTGGTGGTGACCCAACGGGACGACGTAGCGCGGCGAATTCAGGCACGACTGGGCACCGCCACAGAACCGGAAGATACTCAGATAAGCCAAGCATTTCGGGCAGGACTTCAGCGGTGGTTCCTGACCACGCCTACGGGCTTCAAGACCCTCATGCACCCCGCCACGCTCGCCCTAGCGACACTCGCACCGGCCACGCTCGAAGACATGCTCTATGAGGAGCGACAGGCGTACGATCCGGACCGCACAATTCACCGATTGAGCGATGCCCAGGGTGCCCTCGGTGTGCTCGAACTGGACCAACTCGATCGCCGAAATGCCATCCGGCGCGGCCATGCTCTTCGGATGCTCGATGGCCTCAAGGGAATCCATGGCATCCACCTCCCCCGTTTCGACCCGAGCGCAGAGAATTCATTCAATGCGGTGGCGGTGCGCAGCCACTGGACGCCCGAGCTTATCCAAGGCCTGCGTCGGGCCGGTTTTGACACCAGAACCGACTACATGGAATGGTTTGGCGACGACCGTGACTTTGATGAGCCGGTGCTGTACCTGCCCAACCACCCAGGCATGAGTGAGGCCGACATCGACCGCCTGGTAGCCGCTGTCCGACGAATACTTCGGCACCGCTAAGGGCTCAAAATAAAAAATGTGCCTGGCACCGTGTAAGCAGAGGATGAGCCATCCCGTTGCACCTCCGAACCCGCCCCTCGGAGATGCCCATGCTTGCCTTCTTTTCCCTTCTCGCCACCATCGGTCTGGCCAACGCCACCACCCGGGCTGAGGTGGCAAACACCCGCTTCAACAAGACCATTCGAGCCGTAGAGCAAATGGTCTGGGACGCCGATGCCCAACGCTTGGCCCGACGCCATGGGCTTAGCCTCGTGAACGTCAGCTGGGAAGACACCGGACGGTCCAAGAACTCCTCGGTAGGGCCCAATATCTCGGACATGACCATTGGAGTCCGGGACTCTAGTGGTGAACTACACCCCATGCCTGTCTTTCGGTTCGACAACTTTCACGACAAGACGGCCGACCTCGATGCAGACGATCTATGGATCAAGACAGGCAATGAGGACGGTCGTCGCCTTCAGTCCACGAGGCTCGTGGACCTTCTCGACGATGTGAAGTCACACCTGCATGATCCCTCGAGTTTTATAGGACGAAACGATTCTCTCTTGGCGGGCCGAGATTCCCATCTACTGGTGAGCGCTCAGGCGTGCTTTCTGCCCATCAGCGCAGAAGGAACGGCCACATTCACGCCCGTCTTGTACAACTACCAGAGCCAGCCTGGAAACCCGGCGGTCATGACCATCGTGGCGACCCGGGAAGGCACCAGTGTTCAAGTGGTCGAGAATGACTCAGGCTACATGTCAGAGGTGCTCTATTTCAACGATGATGGGCAACGGGCGCCGTTCACAGCCACTCGGTTGTCGACTTTCAAGGCCAAGGGCGGTGATGCCACCACTTCGTCGAGCGAAGCCAGCGAGGACGCTGGGCTCGACGTTGTCCTCGTGATTCAAGTACCCCTAAAACACCGTGCACGTTCGTGGGGCTACCTCGGGCAAGCCGAAGCAGAGGACATGCCCAGCATTGGGGGCTTGGCTGGGAGCAGCAAAGGGGCGGCTCGCAGCCGAAGCTCCGATGTGGAGACTGCGGTGCTGGGACACGGTCCGACCGAAGGGCCCCACAAGGAAATCAATGACCTTTCCATCGTTCGTGACCGTCGATTCCCGATCCGTGTGACCGTACAGTTCTACAAGGCGACATCCAATGGGGTCATCAACAATGCGGACGTGGCCGAGCTCAAAGCCCAAATCGACAAAGTGTACGCAAGCGGCGACTTTGTCGGCTCTTTGGTCACCGGCGGGAGTACTCACCGACCCACCGAGTGGGTGGCACCGGTCCGGACATCCAATGGTTGGGCCAGGCCCATCGAGTCGTGGCACAAGGCGTTTTGATCCGTCTTTTCAAGCGCCCTACCAGGGGGCCACCAAGCTCAAGTCATACTCGTCGCCAATATAAGAGACCAGGCCCATATCTTTCGCGAAGGTCCACAAACCCGCTGGACCGGCATTGCCCTCGCACTCGAACTGAATCACGTCCGGAAAGAAGCCGTAGTAGGTCTCCACTTCAACGTTCCGGTTGGTCTCACAAGACCAGCCAGAAGCCGTGATGGTCTGACCTTCTGCCGGCGTCGTCGAAGTCAGTGGAAGCCGCTGAGATCCCAAGTCCGGACCCAGATCCCAGTCCGTGATTCCAAACTCATCGTCGGTCAGATAAAACGAGATCACAGCCGTTTGTTCGGCGTCGGCCCATCGCGCTCCCCGCCGAAAGTCGAGGCTTCCCTGAACATACCGCGTGCGCAACAACTCATCGTCCTCGGGCGCTTCGTCCACGATCCCATCGTCACGGTAGCTCCACGCCGCCTCACTTGCGAAGCCATGAAAGTCCGCAATATCGATGTTCTCGGCCACCGCGGTCGACTCAGGCTGTGCGCACCCGATGAGCGCCATCCCCATGATTGCAGCACAGCGGCTCACTTGGACCACCAAATGGCAAGATGATTATCGGACTGGCTGTCCTGAGCCGGCAACCAGAATGCCGTCGATGATGGGTCTTCACCTGTAAGAACCTTCTCCGGGTCAATGGCGCTCACCCAGATCTGAGGAACGCCGCCGTTGGGGTCCACCGGGTAGCTGCGAGTCGAACTGAACGCCAACCACAGAACGTGGTCATCGGGCAGAGGCCCCCATCGAGGGAAGGAGTTCTGTAGTTCTCCGACACCATTGGCGGCATCCAGCCGGGTCTGATGGCTGCCATCCCGGGCCATCAACCACAGCTCAGCAGACGGATTCGCATAACAAGTGGCTGAATAATGGGTGGAGCCATCCGGATTGCTAATCTCCGTCCGCACGGCCCGGTTGAACACAATCCACTCTCCGTCGGGCGAATACGCTGGGTAGTAGTTGTTCTGCTCCACATTGCCGCTGACCAAGACCTCTGGCTCACCGAACATGGTGCCGTCAAAGCTCAACTGAATGATCTCGCCGCCTTCGAAGTTCATGTCGTTCATCGAAGTTCCGGTCACCCGAACCAACACGATGCTCTCGCCGTCGGGAGCCCAGTCGGGGTGCGACACAGGGCCATGGGTTTCGATGGTTTGAATCAAGGAGCCATCAATCAATGAATAGATCCGCGCCTCCCCGTCGAGTACGGCCAGCAAGAGCTCTCCGTCGGGGTGGGCCGCATGGAAGGTCGCGCGGCGCTCCTCTTCGGTACCCAGTATCAGCGCCGGTGCATCCGGGTTGGCGATGTCGACGACCGAGAAGTTTCCATTCACGCCCGCGTGGGTCACCACCATCTTGTCCGCTGCTTCCACCAGAGTGTGGCAGCCGACGCATTGGTTTCCAGCATCCTCATAGGTCCAGAATGCCTCCGCAGTGGTCGAACCAAAGGGTATGCGCATGATGTCGCCAGCAGCGCCGCCTCCGCCACCCCCACTCGATCGCGCTACCCAGTACAACACGGAGCCCCGTGCATCGAGCCGATTCACAGTAAGGTTCATCCCAGGACCACGATGTACGTTGGTGAGGTTTGTACCGTCCCACTGACCCGACTCAAGGGTGAGATCCACCGAGCCCGCTGTATTGGATGCCGCGATGGTCGCCCAAAGGTCAGAGGTAGAAACCCACTCTTCGGCTTCAGTGTAGATCCGCATGTCGGTGATGCCCGACTGCAACCGAATGCGAGACACATTGGCCCCCTCCGATCGCTCCCAAGCAAAAGCCAGTCCCTCGAGGTTTCTTGGCACCGTCACCCCGTCGTGGGGGTATTCGAGCGCCGGCAGGTCTCCGTCCGTTGGGGATGCCACATCAAAAGCGGTAGCCAAGAGCTCTGAGAGCCCCTCGTCCACCATGTCTTGCTTGTACACTACCGTCACGGTCGCAGAACCTTCGATGCCCACGTGACTGGCGGTTACCGTGGCGATTCCACCATTCAAAATCGAACTCTCGAAGCGCCCCGTCTCGTCAATGCTTCCCGCTGAAAGGTTGGACACGGTCCACGAAACCATATCGGTTTCGACTTCTTCACCGCTATCTGTGGTGGCCATGGCCTTAAACTCGATCACCGTGGGAACGACGCCATCGGTCTCGATCTCGATGGTCGCAGGCTCGACCCGAATGCCCTCGATGTCAGACTCGATCACCACTTCTTCGTCGGGCGTGCTGGGTGAACCGCACGCAAACATCAACACCACCACAAATCGAATCATTCTTCCGTATCCTCGTCGTCTTGGGCCTCTTGCAATGGCCCATGCCATTCGGTGTAGTCCACATCAATCTTTGAACCCGGAGGTGGTACAGCGTAGCCATCAAACTCAATGGTGTTCTCTCCGGGGTTGTACCACCAGCCGTCGCGTCGACGTGGGTGAATGGTGATGCCATCCACAGTCAATGCAATGGTCGCAACAGCAGGCACTTTAGAGAGAGCAAAAGAGGTCTGCAACCCGATCACATCGAGCGCCACCCGTGCCAACATCGCACCATAATCAAGGGTACAAATGGACTCTCGCCGACCACCAGTAGCGGCCTGAGCCTCCAAATAGCGGGATCCCACATCGGCGGCAGCCAGGGCCGACACACAACCCGCAGGAGGGTCACCGACGACGGCATGCACTTTGACGTTGGCACTCGGTCGCTGGTTCTCGAGGGCCGTCAGAAAGCTATCTACGCCCACCTCTGAGTGGTCATCCTCATCGCTGAAGATCACCAACTCCAGATCCGCGCCTTCCCGGGCAAACTCAGGCGTTCTGTCCGGATCGGCCGCTATCAATGCCGCTTCAAAGCCCCGCTCATCCCGGCTGCCGGCATCGGCCATCTCGATCTGATCGATGAAGGTATCCACCATCCCGCTGGACTCTACGTCGAGCACGGTGCCACTGAGTTCACCATGGGCATCATCCATGTCCGTGCTGACCACACCCAAGCGAAAATCAACCCGGGAATTCGAGACAAAGCCGATGAAGGCCGATGTCGAATCGATGAGCAGATCATGCTCTTCGTACATGGTCGCGGAGTTGTCCACGACCCAAAGAATGTCGATGCCTTCTCCCCGGTCGGCCTGCAAGAAGGTATCGCCAAAGGTCGGTGCCTTGACCATATAATCCGAGCATCCCGCGGCCAGCATCAGTGACAAAAACAACATTGGGAGATCAAGCTTCACATGCACAGCCTACATTAGGATGAACTGGACAGCACATCATAGCGAATACTCATTGCAGTATCCCAAAAAAATCATCGATGGTTTATGCCTGAAAGTGCACCATATAGTGCAGCTCCAAGCAGCCCATGACCCGAAGTTGATGGATGGACCTGATCATAAAAGTCGGCGTTGGTCGCTCCATTCTCAAGAAAATAGGCCGGACCATCCACCAAAATAAGGTCGTGCCGGACCGCCAACGCCTCAAGCTCAGCCCGATACAGAGAAATCAACGATGGTGGCCCAACATCGTCCAGGTCGATGGGGGCAGGCAGAATCACCACCACCGGTTCAGCATTCAGAGACCGAGTCTGCGCGACCAGCCGGTCTAAGGTCTCCCGATATCGTTCCAGCCCAACCCGAGCCGAGCGTCCCGCCCCAATCGCACCCACATCGCCTTCCGTCCACCCCACCTTGGCGGCAGGCAACCACGGAGCCAGCAAACGGGTCCCCACCCGATACAGGGCGAGAGGATGCCGTTGTCCCCCTCCCCGCTCTATCGGTGTCTCCGTCTGAAAAAGATCGCTCCACAGGACCGCGATCACTACATGCGTCGGGTCCACCTGGCGGCCCACGTCCATCAGCGTGTCCAGCGCCTGCACCGAGGTGTACCCGGGCGTTCCGCCATTCACCGCTGAGACCGGACGATCCAGCTGAGCCATGAGTGCACGGGCAGCCACTTGGCCGAATACATTCTCTTCGGCCACCCCAAAGCCAAAGATCGAGGAATCGCCCAAGGTAAGCACCCGAAGTTCAT
>CAWVVG010000130.1:0-8645 GCA_963932775.1 uncultured bacterium | reverse complement strand
AGTCGCAGGTACCGGTGGCACTCGCTCAACTTCAGTTGACCCCTCCGCAGTCCCCGCAACCTCTTCAAGGCCTGAACCGTCTACCTCTTCCGGGGCAAGTTCATCTGGTTCAGGTGGCGGTGGAGACATCGGAGGTGGCGGAGCTTGAACCTGAGCGACGGTGGCTGCAGGTGGAGCAACAGGAGTCGGTTCGTCACCCGGCATCAAGAAGAACACGAGCACGACGGCAGCGATCAGTCCAGCCACGCCCAACAACAATCCCTTCGGAAAGGCCGGCCCTTCCAAGGGGTCATCTGCCCAAGGAATGTCATCGGCAGCGCCGGGCTCAATCACGTCGGCGAAACCCGGATCCTCTATGAAGCCTTCAGCCATGGGCTGGGTATCTTCGGGAAGTCCGAACTCATCTTCGTCACCAAACCAGGAATCATCCAGCGACCGCTTTGGTTTCTCAAACCCGGGCGGCGCATCCGTAGGCTCAACCCCGGGTACAGCACTTGGGTCCGGAAGGTCAACGGCGATTGACGATACAGGCACCTGGATGGCTGGAGGCACGAAAGAAATATTTTCCTCCGACTTACCGAGTCCTGTGCCCACGACATCGTCCGGTTCATTCAGAACCGTTGCCATGATGTCATCCCGTTCTTCGATCAACGTGTCTGCATCCGTATCTACGATGAGGGATGAGTGGCTGGGAGATGCTCCAGCAGGGGTCCGAACGACCGCTTGGGGCTCGGCGGGGTTGGCCACACGTACGCCTCCCACTGGAGGCACCACGCCGGAATCGGGCACTGAGAGCATGTCTGCAAGTGAGGGACGCCTGAACATCCCGCTCCTGGAGCGCCGAGGCTTGATCTCCGTGATGTCCGTAGGCTGGGCAACCTGTGCAGCGACAACTGGCCGCGGAGCCTCGGTCGGAAGTGCAGTCGGAAGTGACGTCGGGTCAGCGGACACAGCCTCCCTGTCCACCAGCTGAGATCCGTCCTCAAAACAGAAATCGACCTTCGAACTAAAGGTCGAATCGCACAATGGGCATTGCTTCATCAGTCCTCGCACTTTTGGCAGGCACGCATCGTACCCCTCAGGGCCGTGAGTATACCGGAACGTTTGGCAAACGCGTGTGGGACCAGCGAAAAAACGTCCGTAGACTCTTTCCGTGCACCCACATTGAGCCTCACATTTCGGCGTAAAGCCGCTTGATGTGCCGGGAAATCACGAGGCGTTGCACCTGGTTGGTCCCTTCCACGATTTGCATGACCTTTGCATCCCTCATGTATCGCTCAACCGGATATTCGCGCGTGTATCCATACCCTCCGAGGACCTGGACCGCGTCGGTAGCGACCTGTATGGACGAGTCCGTAGCGACACACTTGGCCATCGCAGCAATGTGGCTGTATTCCTTTCCTGCGTCACGAAGACCGGCGGCTTTCCGAACCATCAACCGGGATGCTTCAATCTTACAGGCCATGTCCGCAAGCATGAATCCAACACCCTGAAAGTCGATGATCGCCTGCTTGAACTGCTTGCGCTGACAGGCGTATGCCCCCGACGTGTCGAGAGACGCTTGAGCAATGCCCACCGAGATGGCCGCAATGGTGATGCGACCTGAGTCCAAGGCGCTCATTGCGACCTTGAAACCATCTCCTTCCGCTCCGAGTCGATTTTCGGTCGGAATGAGCACGTCCCGAAGGACAACCTCCACCGTCGGTGAGGCGCGCAGGCCCATCTTCTCCTCCTTCTTACCGAAAGAGAGACCGGGGGTGTCGCCAGGTACCAAGAATGCACTAATGCCACGGGGACCTTCCCCACCAGTGCGAGCCATCACCACATACAAGTCCGCGTACCCACCGTGGGTAATCCAAAACTTTGTGCCGTTGAGGCGATACTGATCGCCTTCAAGCACCGCGCTGGCCTGAAGGCTGGCGGCATCCGACCCCGAACCCGGCTCAGACAAAGCAAAGGCCCCGATGGTCTCGCCCATAGCCAAAGATGGCAGGTACTTCTCTTTCTGGGCTTCGGTTCCATAGGTCGCGAGAATGACCTGGGGAAGACCGGTGACCGCCACGCTCACTGCATAGCTGGCGCTGATCCGCGCAATCTCCTCGAGAATAATCGTATATTCGGTGTAGCCAAGGCCCAAACCACCGTACTCCTCCGGAGTCTGGACGCCGCAAAGTCCTGCCTCACCCAAGGCATGGAGATACTCCGGCCGAAAGGTCTCAGACTCATCGTCTTCCTTGAGAGTGTCGCCCAGTATGGCCATTGCAGCTTCCGCAGCAGCGTCCTTGAGCGCAGATTGTTGTTCGTCGAGATCAAACATCGGGCCTCCGTTGGAGCCTGGCTAACCGTTCATACAAAATGACGGCAGCAAGGAATCTGACTCAGCGATCACCAAGAGGCCTGCTGAGGGCACAAATAGGTCCCCCCAGCACTCCAATGGTTCCTCAATCAGGAATGGGCCGTCGGCAGGGTTTTCAGCATCCAAGACCCATCCGGTAGAGCCTGCTTTCGGAATCGGTTGGCAGCCCTCGCTGGCGGGAATCAGGACCGTGAGCCAGTCGGGTTCTGCATCATCTGAGCAGGTGTACCCGCCTTCGCCCCGTCCCCAACTCCACCCAGCAGTACACCGCTCAAACCCTGCGATCCACACACCATGCGTAGATGCCGTGCACGCCAAGTGGCTGTGCTCAAGCTGTTGGAGAACCGGGAGGTACGGATACTCCTCATAGGATGTTGGGCTGTCCGGGCCCGGCCCCATTTCGGCAAACGCCTCGGCAGTCACCCACTCCACCACACCGGTGCCAGTACTGCGAACATCGGTGAAGCCGCTGGCCCTAGACCACGTGTCAAGAAAGGTAGCGACCTGGTCCAGGTCGCCTCTAAATTTCTGACCTGCCACAGCATCGCTATCCCGGTCACTTGGGTTCTGTTTTTCGGGCGTGCCTGCCATTAAATCGAACAGGTGGGTGTGAAAGGTGAAGGCCCACGGACGGTCTGCTTCTCCCTTCAGGGCCGAGTGGCGCCACTGAATCAGTTGCTGAACAAAGCGTCTCTGGCTGGCACCCACGCTGCCATCCTGACCCACCCCGAGGTGAGCCGCCATGCTGCCAACCACGCGGGTTCCTGGCACAACCATCGGCCCGTCGCCCACCTCGAGGGATCCCAAATCTGATGAGGGGTAGGCCTCAAAAATTGGATGGTCAAACTCATGCACAAAGCACTCTGAGAGCCCGGCGCCCAGTATCTTGGGTTGGTATTCGGGTGGAAAGTCACTGTAGACGCCGGTGTCGAGTGCCTGTGGGTCCTCCACAGCCGTCACCTTTCCTGCAACGCTCCGAGGAAGCTGGGAACCGAAACTCACCAAGTCCATGCCAAGGACATCGGCGAGTTTCGTGACGCCGTTGGCAGCCTCTGAGGTGGCCCGCTCTACCCCCACGGGCTCGGATACATCCCCACAAGGGTCCAATGTGGCAGCCACATCGAGATCACCCCACCGTCCTGAACCGTCCTGCATCTGCGCGTGGGCATGCACCCCAACACTGAGCAGGCCAGCGTTATTCAGAGACTGGAGGGCCTTCAGGGCTCTCTGAGAGGCATCGGATACCTGCTGCAAGTCAACTTCCTCGGCCAAATCCGCCATCACGTCAGAGTCGCCAGCCCAGGCGAGAGCCATGTCCGGCCCCACCTGTACATTGAGGGTTCTGGACTCGGCCTTCCAACAATCTGAGAGCCACTCAAGATTTCGAGAACGCCGCACAAAGGCGGACCCCTGGAGTCCACCACAGTGCACCAGGTCATCGGACTCACAGTCTTGCGGGAGGCCCCGAATCAGCGGGTCAACATGCACCACCAATTGGGTCGCGATCGGCCTGGCCGGGACCCGCTCGTCTATCGAGGGTCCGCAACCAACCAATCCCAGCCAGATCCAGCGCATGCAGTGAAGTGTAGCGCCTATGGACGCGTTTGAGGGGTTTGTGCCGCGAGGGCAGCCGTCACATGCTCACCCTTCCCTTCGGCCATCCAGCCCAAAGGAAGGTCTTCAGTGAAGCGTGTGTTGACCCGAACCACGATAGCGCCTGAAAAATCGGCGCCCATGGTATCGAGCACCTCACGGATTTTTGCACCCCGCCCTTCAATGGTCTGGAGGGTGATGCGCATCAATGTCTTGCCCTCACCCACCGGCTCGAGCTCGATGCTTTCGATGTTGGGACGGATGTCGAGGGTACGCTTGGCGGGCCCACGACGGCGCTTCTTTTTCTTGTTCGTTCGGACCACGTCGATGGTGTCGCGAACCAGCAGGCCTGCCGAAACCGGCTCCCACTGTTCAACCCCACCGTCAACAATGACCACATAGTCCATGCCAGCAACCGCGCTCATCAAGGACGGCGCTTTGAGTGGTACCTCTGCGACGCCAAACACCCTGAAGCCGTCGGGCACCTGTGCCTGCAGCGCTTCAAGCAAGACTTCCGGGTCCTTTCGCTCGTTCAGGGTGATGTCCATGTACTCACCTAAGGATGCCTCAGCCACGGGGCGCGCCGACGAGAACGCCACCTTCGGGTGAGGGTGAAAGCCTTGGCTATACACCAAGGGCGCCTTGATCCTGCGCAATGTCCGCAGCCAGGAATTCATGCTCTCCAGGTGACTCAGGTACCGCGCCCCCTCGACGGTGCCGACGCGAAAGACCAGCCGCTGCACAGGCGGCGGCTCCGGTGGACGCATAGGCGGAAGGCCAGGCCTCAATGGTTTGAGACCCATCTCTACCGGGGGCGGCGGACGCTCCCAGACTTTCTCACTCTTCCGACCGTCGATGCTGTTGCGCAACATATGGGCGCACAACGGCCGCTCGTGATCGATGACGCCACACCGGTGACACTTGGAGTGGCGACAATCCTCAGCGTGCTTGAGTTCCGTTGCCCGCTGCCAGTCTTCCTGAAACCAAGTCTTTGAAACCAGTATGTCGATGTGATCCCAAGGGAGGCGCTCGTCAAGATCGCGGGCGCGCAGCGCATCCTCCACATTGTATCCGACCTGTTCAATGGCTTCTTGCCATTTTCCCATGTCCCGATGTTCGTCCCATGCATCAAAACGACAGCCGAGGCGAAATGCCGCCTCTAAGAGGTCTGCTGCACGTCGATCGGCACGGGAGACCAGGCCCTCAAGCCAGGTCTCATGGGGATCATGGCGACCAAATTTTACGCCGGAGGTCTGCCGAAAGCCGTCGAATAAGATGTTCTGACGTCTCCGGGTTTCTTCCAAGCCAATCTGTTCGGCCCACTGAAAAGGCGTGAATGGCTTGGGCACAAAGGTAGAAATACCCGTGTTGACCTTGGCCTTGGGGTTCCACTCCCGCCCCACCTTCACTGTGCGTATGGTGAGATCAACAATGGCCTCAATGTCATCATCCCGTTCGGTAGGCAGCCCGATCATAAAATAGAGCTTCACATGGTCCCAGCCGCGCTCGAATGCGCTTCGGCTCATGTTGAGCAGGTCCTCGTCCGGAATCCACTTGTTGATCACCGCACGGAGTCGAGGACTCGCGGCCTCGGGTGCGAAGGTCAGGCCGGTGCGTCGGATGCCCGCGACCATATCGGCGAGCTCGACAGAGAAAGAGTCCAGTCGAAGGGATGGCAAGGACACGCCAATGCGATCCGGAGCCGCTCGGCGAACTACGTTGTCCACCATTTGACCGACATTGCTGTAATCACAGGTCGACAAAGACACCAGAGAGACTTCTTCATAGCCGGTGGTCGCGAGGGTTCGATCCATCAAGTCATTGATGTTCTCGATGCTCCGTTCGCGTACCGGACGGGTCGTCATCCCGGCCTGACAGAAGCGACATCCTTGTGTGCACCCGCGCAAAACCTCCAACGAGATCCGATCGTGAACCAGTGGGGTGAAGGGCACGATGTAGTCCACTGGAAAGGTCGCACCATTGAGGTCCTTGGTGATGCGCTTCCGAATCTTGGGACCATCCACGGGCGGTAAGACCCGCCCATCGGGCATGGTCTCCATCTCAAATCGTGTCGGAACATAGATCCCATCGATCTCAGCGAGCGCATCAAGCCGTGCCTCTCTGCCTTTCACTCGGTCCAAGAGTTGAGCGATCTCTACAACTATGTCCTCGCCATCACCGATAACGAAAAAATCCATAAACGGCGCAAGAGGCTCTGGGTTGAACACCGCAGGACCACCGGCAAAAGTGAGCGGGTCTGATTCGCGGCGGTCGGCCGTGCGCAGTGCCATGCCCGACAACTCGATCATATTCAAGATGTTGGTGAAGGTGAGCTCGGACTGAAGTGTGAAGCCAATCCCATCAAACTGATCCAAGCTGTCTTTGCTCTCGAGGGCAAAAAGCGGAAGGCCTCGCTCCCGGAGAAGCGCCTCCATGTCCATCCCAGGCGCATACACACGCTCCGCGGCAACGCCCTCGAGTTGATTGAGCACCGCATAAAGAATGTGCAGCCCCAGGTTGCCCAAACCCAGGTCATAAAGGTCAGGAAACGCCAAGACAAGCCGCACCCGAGCATCGGGCTTGTGCACCGCGTTGACCTCTGTGCCGAGGTAGCGGCTTGGTTTCTGTACGAAGGGAAGCAGGTCCGAATCGAGAATGGTGGTGAGGTTCATAGAGAGCGGGTAGCCCGACCTGCTATGTCATCCCAGGGAAAGCCGATGTATTGTCACTATGGCGTCGCAAAAGGAACTATAAAATGTTGAACCGATGGAGGTCGATACTCATGGCCGGAGCGATGGTTGGAACCCTTGGAGGCTTGGTGCGTTTTGCGATGGGGAACATCCCCTCGGGCGGGACAATATTGACCGCCACAGGACCCACAACAACAGCCAAGACCTTGGATATCGGCGATGAGCTCACCATTGTCAGCTGGAACATCCACTACGGTGGAGGTCCGACGCTGGAGGTCGGTCGCGGTCAGTCTCGGGCGGAGGTGGTCAGCCATCTCGATGCAGTCGCCGCCTACATTCGGAGCGTAGACGCGGACATCGTAGCCCTTCAAGAGGTCGATCGGGGTGCGATCCGATCCTTCGACATCGACCAGCTTCGATGGCTGCAAGAGGCAACAGGAATGCCCTTTGCCGTCTGGACTCCTACCTGGGACGCAGGTTGGGTGCCCCACCCTGGATTGAACCCCAAGACCCAAATCGGCCGTGTCCGGTCCGGGCAAGTCGTACTCTCCCGTTTTGCACTGTCGACCGACGAGCACCATCGTCTCCCCCAACCCGACCAAACGATCCCCCTGTACAACCGTTTCTACCTCCACCGCCACCTCACTTCGGTGACGGCCAAGCTTGGTGACTCGGTTGACCTGCGAATAGTCAACGCCCATCTCGAAGCCTTCGACGCGACCAACCGGAAGTCCCACGCGGAAACAGCAGCGGCAGTCATAGGCACCGATACCGCCCGCACCGTGTTCCTTGGAGACATGAACTGCACCCCCCCCGAAGCCAAGATGCGTGCAGCTTTCCCTGATGAGCCGGAAACCGACATGTCTACCGATGACACGATCGGCAGACTGCGTCGGATCGCGGGCATGAAGGAAGTCGTACCGGCGGAGGTCTATGCAGCCGACGAATCAGCCTGGTTTACCTTTCCGGCCCACGCCCCCAATCGTCGTCTGGACTACGTCTTTTACGGTGCCAGCCTCAACCTGATGCGGGCAGAGGTTCCCCGATTCGACTCCCCGCCTTCAGACCACCTGCCCGTCGTCACCCGCTTCCGCCTCGAGTGATGCACCGAGACTGATCCGTAAAATTCGGGCGTACTTGGACTGCCGAAGGTTCTGCCTGCCGTTGAGCAAGACTAAGATAGCAATGACGAAAGTAGATCCCCAGTCTTGCCCCTGAACCCACCGACTCGCTGCAAGACCCATGGTGCCCAGACCCACAACTACACCCGTCATCGACAACCAAAAATAGACACGCTCGCGTCCAATGGCAGCGTCCGCAAAAGCCCTTTCCTTGGAACTCAAACCTTCCATTTACCCTCCACTCACCGAACCGATGGTACACTTGCATAGTCCCAAGGAGATGGCGTGGCCCGCAAGGAAAAGTCTGACCGAATTCTCCTCGCGAAGATGGCAAACATTGAGCAGCGCATGAGTCTGTGCAAGCTCGGCTATGAAAAATACTTCGCAGGCACCGAGAGCATCGAGCCCATGAAGGAACGCGAGAGCCTCAAGCGGGACATGCGTGACATTGACCGCACGACCATGACCGCTACCCGAGAGAAATACCGCTGGCGCTCCATCAAGGCGCGCATGTCCTCCTTAGAGAACTACTGGCAGCGAAACCTTGTGATGATTGAGCGCGGCACCCACCCCAAGATGAAGTTCCGGGCCGACGCCAAACAGCGGGCCGCAGGAATCGACCCACACACAAGCGCTGCTGATCGCCTCGAAACACAGCGGCAGATACGGGCGAGAGAAGCGGAGCGCGAAGGGTCCATGAGGGAGATATTCAACGACTATGTTTCCGCCCGCAAGAAGTGTGGCCAGGATGCAAACATGGACTACCGGCAAGTGCGAGCGGCCCTAAAAAACCAAGCGAAAACCATCCAAACAAAGGAATCTTGCAAGGACGTAAAATTCAAGGTCAAGGTCAAGGGCGGAAAAGCCAGTATTACGGCCATACCG
>CAWVVG010000129.1:0-8829 GCA_963932775.1 uncultured bacterium | reverse complement strand
TGGGTGGGCACTACCCCCACCATGAGCTGGTCCGACCTATCCGATGTCCCTGAAGACGTGGATACCGTCCTCTCCGAAGATGAAGTCGACGCATTCTGCGAAAACAATGGCTACGCAATCGCATCCGACCTGGCCGCCGTCGCAACCAGCGGAAGCTGGTCCGACCTATCCGATGTCCCTGAAGACGTGGATACCATCCTCTCCGAAGATGAAGTCGACGCGTTCTGCGCGGACAATGGCTACGCAATCGCATCCGACTTGGCCCCCGTCGCAACCAGCGGAAGCTGGTCCGACCTATCGGATGTCCCCGAAGATGTGGACACCGTTCTCTCCGAAGATGAAGTCGATGCATTCTCCGAGAACAACGGCTACGCTCTCAGCTCCGATCTGGCGGACATAGCGAGCAGCGGCACCAATACCCAGTACTTCACCGAAGATGGCACCTTCGTGGTGCCCGACGGAATTTCCTTCCTCACTGTCTACGTGACCGGTGGCGGCGGTGGCGGTTCGAACGGAGAGAGTACCAGCCTTGAGCTTGGTACACACTCTCATGGCGTCGATGGCCACAGCCATGCCGGAGGTGAGAGCCACTCGCACTCAGCGGGGTCTCATACGCACTCCATAGGGTCACATACCCACAGTGAAACTGGCTACCTACGCGTCTGTCCTGGTGGGTACTCGGCTTGTTATGATTCACATCCATCCGTCTCAACCGGAAGCAGTAGCGGGAGTTCAGATGCCGGCTCTGGATCCAGCGGTTCTGCTGCAACCGGCGCAACCGCAGCAACCACACTCACCACCAACGATACTGAGATCTCTGGCACCTCAGTCTCCCATCGCGGCGGTGATGGTGGTGCTGGTGGTGGGGTCAGTGCATTAATTTCGGTGAGTCCTGGGAGCTCGTGCGTGGTGGTCGTAGGCGGCGGCGCTGACCTCGACTCAACAGGTTCGGCCACTACGATAGAATGCACCGGTGGCAAAAGTCTCTCTTGTACTGGAGGGGCCGGTGGCCAAAGCGATGGCGAAAATGGTCTCGACGGTAGCTGCACCGCGACTGATGCCAGCCTCCTGTCCCAGTTCAAGGCCTCTAACAGTGCTCCAGGTGGCAGCGGCTTGGGCGCCAAAGGTACTGGAGCGACTGGCGGTCAATCCGGCTCGGTCACCGTTCGATATTGAAAGCAAGGGAGGACTGCGCGGAAAGTCGTACTGGGCCACCCCAGCAGAATGCAGTTGAACATCCTGATGGAAACTCAACAAGGACCTTCGAACTGAAATCAGTCTGGGCGTACCTTTGTGATCAAAGCATCACCCAAGACCAGCACGTCAAGATCCGTGCGAGCGAACATCACGAGAGCCTCCTCGGGTGATGCCACCAGCGGATAGCCGCTGGGGTTGAATGAGGTGTTCAGCAGTACGGATTTTCCGTAACGGTCCCCAAAAGCACTCAAAATCGCGTGGTAGCGCGGGTTGTCTTCGGCGAAGCAAACCTGTGGCCGGGTGGTGTGGTCCACGTGCAGGGCCGCTCGGACCGTGTCGGCAGCCTCCGCCCGGACCGGAACCGCCAGCTGCATCCAGCGGTGAAAGCGCACCTGGTCAGCAGGAATATCGAGCAGAGCCAACGCATCCGCATCGGTCACCGAGAATGCATAAGGCCTGTAGGGAGCCCGATTCTTTACCAACGTGCTCAACCGCCGTGCGGCATCGAGGTCGTCGGGCCGAGCGAGCAATGACCGATTGCCGAGAGCCCGGGGGCCCATCTCGAAGTTTCCTTGAAACCAGCCCACAAGCTGGCCTTGCATCAAACGATCAGCGACCGCAGCGCACAACTCCGTGAACCCATCCTCTCGATCAAAGCGCTCCACCTTCCAAGTCTTGTTCTGGGCGGCATCCACCCCAGCCTTCATATATTGGCGAAAATGAGCAGGATTCACGTGCTCGATCATCTCGAGTACCGGCCCTTCATCAAAGGACTTGCCCAGGTATGCACTGTGGCAGAGGCCTGTGGGAGTCAAG
This sequence comes from uncultured bacterium, assembly GCA_963932775.1. Taxonomy (GTDB): domain Bacteria; phylum Myxococcota_A; class UBA796; order UBA796; family UBA796; genus UBA796. Next base: position 6,816 of record CAWVVG010000129.1, on the reverse strand, counting down.
TCGCCCGCCTGTGCTGCGGTGTACAAGGCTGTACCCACCGAGGTACCCCCGTCGCCCGGATCGGGCGGAATGTACAACGACGTGAACGCAGAGTCGTCCAAGATTCGTTGATTCGCCACACAGTTAAAGGCTACACCGCCCGCCAAGCAGAGGTTCTCGGTCTGGGCTGCAGTATGCAATACACTGCACAGTCCGAGGATTCGTTCCTCCAGGACACACTGGATTGAAGCCGCGATATCCGCAAAGCGCTGTTCTTCTTCCGAGAGCGTTGCATCGGGGTTCAAACAGTCGAGGCCCAAAGGAGCACCACTGTCCCGCGCGGGCCCGAGCCGTTCCACCAAAGCATCGGTGTAGGCACCCTTGTAGAAATTAGCGAAGTTGAAGTAGCGCTGATCGACCGTATAGGTACCATCGGGCTCCGCCACGATAATCTCGCGAAACACGTCGGCGAAGCGAGGCGTCCCAAAGGCAGCGAGCGCCATAGTGGTGGCTTCAGAGTCGTTGGGGCGAAAGCCAAGATACGCGGTGATGGCTGAATAGACCAAGCCGAGAGAATGCGGGAAGGCGATCTCGGTGACACGCTCAATCTCGGGTCGCCCATCCACCCACTCTCCGGTGAACAACGCCGTCGAGGACCAGTCTCCCACCGCATCCACAATCAGGATGGCAGAACGCTCAAAGCCCGAGCCCATAAATGCCTGGGCGGCATGGCTAAAGTGATGCCCCACATAGGTGATCTTCTCAGGTTCAAGGTCGAGGCGGGCAGACAAGGTGTTGAGTGCCCAAAGTTTATTGCCCAGCCAACTCTTGGCCGAGTTCACGAACTCACGCCGAGAGTGCGGGAAAGGGGCCAGAGAGGCTGTGATCACCCGAGTGAACTTGGTGTGTGGGTCCTCGTGAAAGACCACCTTGTCGAGGTCTTGCGTACCGATGCCTCCCGCCGCCAGACAGTGTCGAATGGCATAGGTCGGAAAATGGGCGTCGTGCTTTTGACGAGTGAGCCGTTCTTCGGCCATCGCTGCCACAATCTGGCCATCGATTACCAGGGTCGCGGAGGCGTCGTGGTACCCATAAGAAATACCGAGAACCTTCATCGGGCACCCTTGATGCGGTTGTTGTCGTAGACCACCTTGTGTTGGCGAAGCTTGGCTCTCGCTGTGCGATAGAAGAAGGGCGCCATCGCAAAGTAAACTGCACTCAGGAGAGTAACGGCGACCCAGTTCACGACCCGCTTACCCGACCGAAGCCAGCCTTCCCACCCACGCCGCAGTCGAACTTGGCGGTAGGTCTTGCGGATCTCGGACTCGGTCGCACCCAGCTCAAGCAAGAGGGAATGGGTCAGATCAATGTGTCCCTCCTCATCGGCCACGATGGTCTTCAGTGCCTCCTTGAGGCGGCCTGGGGGCAGGGCATCGCGCAACACACCAAAGCGTGCGGTCGCATCCACCTCCCCCACATGAACATAGGCAATCAACTTCCACACGGGAGTATCGGGCGGAAAAATGTCTTCGCGTTCATAGAAGGTCGGGGCGAACGCCTGTACGCTCTCTGCGCGACATACCTGCCCAAACGCCTCTGCGTGGGATTCCTCCTCAATCATATGCTCGAATAGGGTGGCACGAACTTTGGGGTCATCGGCCCCCTCGATTCCCCTCAGCAGATGCCAGACGCCATCGGCCTCAGTGGCCTGGAAACCATTGACTGCCGAGAGCATTCTCGCCTTCGAACGCCAAAAAATAGATACCAAGGCGTGGACTTTTATGCGCTCGATTACAGACATCTAAGGAGTACTCCCAGGAGACGAGGCTTTAACCTTAATTTTGGTGGATTCCGATGATTGTGCCCGGAAATGATCGCCGAGGGTCTTGGCGATTACTTGGTGTCCGAGTGGGCTGAAGTGCCAGTCTCGAGGGAGTGTGGTCGTGGGCCCAGCAGCCTCGATCGCACCCGAAGCATCGACAACTTCGAATCCCAGCGCAGTCGCGGATGCAGTGAAGTTTTCGATGAGCAGGCGCACCATGGACATGTCTTTGGGTTCCAGTCCGTACTTCTTCCAGGCCGATGTGTGCAGCACAAAGTCTTGGGGCAAGATCAAGATGGTGATCCCAGACTCGCTGCCCCGCACCAATTTCTTCAGGTCCCGCAACTGTGGAGTGAGATCACTCCAGGACCGCGGAGTTCCATCCGGCCCCATCAGCTCAAACCATTTGCTGTTTTCCACCCGAGAGCGCTCTTTTTCTGCACTCTTTCCATTCTTATAAAGGTCCATGTACCGCATTTGGACAATCTTGCGGGTGAATATTTCACGGATTGGGTCGCGCATCTTCTGCCTGATCAAGTTGACGATATGGGAATGCCGCATCAGCACTCCAGGCAAGGGCAGTGGTACCTGAACATTTCCTTTCTCACCCGCGATCAACCACCCATTATCGAACTGAATGGAACCCACGAAGGACTGGCGTGGCTTGCCCAAGAAGCGGCCAATTGAGATGGGGTAGACCACCCGGCGCGGCTGCCGTTGCTGAAGCACCCACTCAAGAGTCAGGGTCTGCTCATCCATTCCAAAGGACGGCACTCCGTAATTGATGACAGACGTGTTCCCACCCATCTGTTCCTGCAGCAGCATGGGAAAAGTCTGGTCATAGTTCACGCCCAACCCAAAAGTGAGTGAGTCACCAACAACCACGACGTCGTCATCTCCAGGCGGAGGGTGCGGACCTCCACGATAGCCCAACGCATTGATGTGGACCTCGGTGTAGGGGGTGACCCCGAGATAAGCCAAGCGCATTTTGGAGTTGGGAATGAGTCGCAGGCCCCGTTTTTCATCGAACGCATAAAAATTGGGCTCGCCAAAGGCTCCTTGATGAAACATCCATAGTCCCGCCTCAACACCCAAGAGCATCAGGAAAACGAGGCCTACGGCCTGAAACAGACTCCGAAAGAGATGTCGCATTGGCTCGACTTAACCAATCCCAACCGTTGAACCACGGCAGGCAGTTTCCCACCCTTCCACCCGCTCAATTGGGTCGACTATGGGCGCTCGAAGACCCGCTGAAAACATGACTCTCTCCATGAGCTTGAGCTGCAGCAAGTGCCAGGGCTGTACTTCTGCCGCCTAGCGTCGCTCTGTGGTCACGAGATCACTCACCACCACTTCTCCTTGAACGATACCGAGAACGGTTTCATCGGTATCATTCAGCACTGTCGTCCGGGCCCATGCCAATCCCACGGTCGAGATGATGTGAAAGCCTGTGTCCCCATCCAGTTCCGTGCAGATGCCCAGGGCAAACGCCTGGTGACAGGCTCCCTCGATTTCCATCCAAGTGAAGTCAATGGCGCCCATTTCGTCGAACTGGTCCTGCTGACCCACAGAGTCTCTGCTCCCGCTCATGAACAATACGGGACCGTTCACTGTGGTCTCCCCCAGTTGACCAAAGAAGTTCCGGCGCAGGGCACCCGCCATCGGCAAGCTCGCCACCACCCGAGGGTCGGCGAGATCCGTACCGAACATGGCCTCCTCACCTGGCGTACAGTCCAGGTCGCCATCGGGTGCGCACAACACACCAATGCTGTCCGGATCAAAGCTCGCACCGAGCGAAGCCCAGGTCGTGTACGCTCCAAAACTGTGGCCCGAGAGCAGCACCCTGTCCGTGTCCATCTTTCCACCGAGGGGGTCGTCTTCGGGCAAGCCCTCAAGGGTATCGAGGGCGACACTCACATCCAGCGGCCGCTGAAAGTAGTGGGCTGCAGGCAAGGGTTCTTCGTGATCGAGAAAGGTATTGTTGGTGTGGTCTGGCGCCACAGTCACCCAGCCATGGCTCGCCAAATAGCGGGACAAGAAGGACGATGAAGCGCCGTAACCACGGTACCCATGGGAGTACACATGCACCGGAAATCCACCGGGGTGAACGGGCTCTATCGGCATTGCATCTTCGAACGAAGCCTCATCGGTTCCGATGGTGTAGAGCGCTGCGGTTCCTGCGGTCTCCTCGGTGGGGTACCAGACATTCATTCGAATGGTTCGAGGCTCGGATGATGGCCCAGGGTTGTACGTCACATCCCAGCTTCGGTACCCCACAGCATAGGGTCCTGCTTCGTCGACGGGCCAGGTCAAGGGGTCAACAGCCTCAGCAGCCACCCCGCCGGAGTCTTCCGCTTGCTTTGCCGTACAGCCGGCCCACACCAATCCAATGAACAATATTCGCATCAGTCTACGTAGAAAAAGGCTGGCTTGGCCTTGAATTCGAACACCACTGAGATGCCCTGACATACGCCGCTCTCGTCGGGCCACAAGTCGGCACGATTTTCCACCATGGTGACGACCAAGTCTCCGATGTCAATGTCCTCGCGTCCTTCGACAAAGCCGGTAATTTCCTCGGTGAACAGTCCACCCGCAAGGTAGCCCGTGTGGTGTCCTTCAACCCCTTGATCAAAGCGCAGGGTCGACTCTTGCAGATTGAAGGTGAGGTTCACATCAAAGATGGTGAAGGGAAGGCTGAACTCCAACGGCGTGGCAATCAAGCTTCCATCCACGATGGACTGGCCCTCGGTTCGACTGAGCGGAAGGTCCAGATCCCGGTCGAAGGTCTGACCTGACTCTATGATCTTGTCCGTGCCCACAGTGGGCTCACCCAAGCCCCGCAGCAGGTTCACATTCACACACGCGTCTTCGTCGGGGTCATCCACATCCTCCATCTCCACCAGGATGAGAATCTCCCCGGAGTTGATGAGGTTCTGAATGTAGACCTCGATGGCCGCGCCTTCTGTCAGCTCCAATGCGGGCAACAAGGCACCAAATCCATTGTCGATGCCACCGTTGCCTTCCGGGTCCGTAAGGTCCTCTACACCGCAGCCAGCCCCACCGCCGTCCAGGTCCGCTCCCCAGCTCTCGCCATCGTTGATCCGTGCGAACCACATCTCGGTAATTACTGCCACCTGCGTGCTTTCCACTTGGTCGCAGGCTTGCTCCTCGGCTTGAGCCGAGCTGCTGTCCTTCGAACCCCCTGTGCAGCCCATTGCGAGCGCGCAGAGAATCAACAATTTAAACCTCGATCGCTGACAGCCCATCGCTGACCTCCCCGTCGCCCACGCCAAAGCTTGGTGCGCTGATGTCCATTGCCCGAACCAAAGACAGCAACACGTGGCTGGCATTCTCTCCGGTAAAGGACCGATGGTGAATGCCCTGCCTCAAAGCTCCACTTGCATTGCCCGCCAACACAATGGGCATGTCATCAAAAGAGTGGGTCTGTCCACGCCCGTGCTCCGATGTACCCAGAAGCACCATGTGGTCCAGCAGGGTCTCATCTCCCTCCGGAATGGCTGCCAGCTGCTCCACCATGTAGGCAAACTCGCCCATGATGAACTGCGTGACCATGTTCACCTCGGGCTGCTCACCGGGCTCATCATGGGTGAGGCTGTGGTGGCCCATGGTCGCTTCGGGGAACAGCTTGTTGTTGAGCGGGTCGGAGAACCAGTGGCTAAATACACGCGTCTGGTCACATGCAACCGCCATGACCAGCAAATCCGTCATCGCCCGATGAATGTCTCTTATGGGGTGCCGCCCCTCAAATTCTGGAAACTCTGCTGAAGGCATATCAGGCCGTGCACAGGCCTCGAGGTTCGGAGGGTCCTCTTGCAGCCGTGCCAAGCGCAATTCCAGTTCTCGCACGCCGGTAAGGTGCTGGTCCAAGCGGATCTTGTCAGCCGCACCCACTCGCCCATTGACTCGTTCGATGTCACCCATCACGGCGTCGAGCACGCTGCGCCTCAGGGCAAGCTTTGGATCCACGACTCCTTCCTCTCCAGGCTCGCGAAAACTCGCACCGAAAATGCGCTCGTAGAAAGCGAGCGGTGAGAGCTCCGGCGGATTCCGATTGTTGGGTCCGTTGTAAGAATACCCGCCGGTTCCAGGCAGGACGCCCGTCTCCAGAGATCGGTAAATCGTTTCGCCGCCAATTTCGCTGGCGATGACCTGATCGATGCTCGGCACTTCGAAGGTCCCATCTTGCCGCCCGTCCTCGTAGGCCTTCAGGTTGCAGCCGGACAAGATGCCCGCCGCCCCAGATGTATGGGGGTAGATGTTGTCGGTGTGGAGGCTCATTCCGCTCACTACGGTGATCAAGTCCTTCACCGCAGCCAAGGGTTCGAGCTGCTCAGAGAGTGTCCAGTCGGCACCCTCACCCGAGGGAGTCCAACGTTCCGGCAGGGTTCCATTGCCCCAAAAGAACAACCCAAAACGAAGAGGCAAGCCGCCGCCCGCCGCGTACGCCGTGCCTCCACTGTTGAACATGGCCTCAAGAGGCGGGAGGGCCACGCTCACTGCAGTTCCCTGAAGCATTCCTCTAAGAATCGTCCGTCGTGACAATGGCTTCATTCCAACTCCCCTGCCATGCGAAATGCCGGACTCAGAATCAAGTCAGCCAACAAAAACTGGGTGCTGTGGTCCATGTACTTGAACCCATCACGGAGATAGTCCACTGCAGCCTCCTCACCATCCGTGACCGAGTGGCCCGACGCGTAGGCCAGCGCTGTCCGAGCCATACATCCAGCGAGCCGTTCGTGGTCGGCAATCGCCTCGGTAAGTTCCCACGCATTCTTGAAATTCTGGCCGTCGAGTTCGCCGCTGGGATCGATCGGGGCGCCACCCTCAAGGGTTCGATAGTGTCCCAGACCATCAAACTGCTCAAACCCAAGGCCGATTGGGTCGGTAATCTTGTGGCAGCTCGCGCAGTACTCATCCTCAAGGTGTACCGCCACACGCTCTCTCAGGGTAACCGCCGACCCAGAAGCCTCTGGAATGGAGGTGTCCACGTCAGA
>CAWVVG010000128.1:0-8912 GCA_963932775.1 uncultured bacterium | reverse complement strand
CTGCTCCTTAAAGATGGTAGCCACTGGCTTAAAAGCAACCGCTACCACGATGGGCATGCCATTGGAGATGCCCCCTTGAACACCGCCTGAATGGTTTGTGGCTGTAACGACTGAGCCTTGCGTCGAGCCGGGTACAAATATGTCGTTGTGGTCCGAGCCGGTCATTGTGGCTCCCGAGAAACCAGATCCGATCTCGAACCCCTTGGCCGCCGGCAGCGAAAGCATCGCCTTCGCGAGATCGGCTTCAAGCTTGTCGAACACGGGCTCGCCCAAGCCCACGGGTACACCGAAGGCTGCGACCCTGACCACGCCACCGATGGTGTCGCCCTGGGACCGGACCTCCCTCACACGAGCTTCCATCCGTTCCGCAGCGCCCGGATCGGGACACCGCATGGGATTGGATTCCACTGCAGCCTGGGTCACGTTCTCTGGGTTCATGTGGGCGTGGATGTCACCCACCGACTCAACCCACCCCCGAATCTCAATCGAGGTCAGCGCCGACAAGACCTGTTTCGCGATGGCACCCGCTGCCACCCGCGCGACCGTCTCGCGGGCAGATGCTCTCCCCCCACCCTGCCAATTTCGAAGACCATACTTTGCGTCGGTGGTGAAGTCTGCATGACTGGGACGGTATTTGTCCTTGAATGGTGAATATGCCTTGGAGTCAGCATCCTTATTTCGGACCAACAGGCCAATCGATGTGCCCAAGGTTCGACCCTCGAAGATCCCGCTCAAGACTTCCACCTGATCGGGTTCTTTTCGGGCGGAGACCAGGGCCGACTGACCGGGCCGGCGGCGGTCGAGCTCGGCCTGCACTGCATCCAAGTCGATCTGAAGCCCCGGAGGGCACCCCTCGATCACTGCACCCAGACCACCCCCGTGGCTCTCGCCAAAGGTGGTCACGCGAAACATCCGTCCGAACCCAGATCCCATGCTGCCTCTCTCCGACCCAGCCTATTACACTTTTGAATGGGAGGGCGCCGAGACATGCGTGAACTGGATGTACTCATCGTGACCTACCAGGCAGATTCGCTGCTGGCGGAGTGTCTTGCAGCGGTCTCTGCCCAGACCTGGCGCGCTGTGCGAGTGGTGGTCGTGGTGTCCTCCGATGTGGCAGTCAACCTCCCGCAAGGCGTGGAGTTAATCCGCACCGAAGGCCCCGCCGACTTCGCGCCCGCAGCCAACCTCGGACTCTCCGCTATGGGCGAACGGGCCGTGGTACTGCTCAACGATGACACCCGCCCTGACCCTCATTTTCTCGAGATGCTCGCCACCGCATCCACCGAGCCTGGCATCTACCAACCCCGAATCTTGCTCGAAGATGGAACGGTAGACAACACCGGCCATCGCCTGTTCTGGGATGGGTTCAACATCGCCCGTGATCGGGGAGCCCTCAGCACCCGACCCGCTGAGCGTTGCGGCGCATTCTCAGGTGCTGCGGTGTTGTTCACCCCCGAGGTTCTCGCTGAAGTTGGCTTCTTCGACCCAGACTTTGGCGCATTCGGTGAGGATGTAGACCTCTCACTCCGAGCCACCCGGCAAGGATTTCCCATCCACCACGTTCCGGAGGCCATCGTCACCCACCGCCTCGGGGCAACCTACGGCCGAACCAACCCTCGAAAGATATTTCTTGTGGAGCGAAACCGAACCCGTGCCGCTGTTCGCAGCTTGCCACTCATCTCTTTGGCAGCTTTTCCCGCCACCTCCGCACTGCGAATCTCCCTCATGGGCGCCGCAGCACTCACGGGCAAAGGGCTCGGTGCGGGTGCGGGTCTTCGGGGGGCGCTCGCCGCCATAGCAGGCATCGCTGCGGGGGTCACAGGAGTACCCGTGGCCTGGTCGAAACGACGAGAAGATAGAGTCCGATGGGCGACCGACGATGTGCAGATGTGTCGCCACTTGTTCGAACAACGGGCTCCCTTTCGGTCCCTGTTCGGTCCAGACATCAGCGTGCGTTCACCGCCCCCCGCCACTGACCGGCAATCTCAGCAACCTGATTGAACAGCTCACCGATGCCGCAACCGAGTGCGGGACGAATCACGCCCGGCAGAGCCGCCATCGCCGCACCAAAGTGAGGAATCGCGGCCGAATGGCCCATGGAAATCAACTGGGCGTGGATGTCACGGTTTCGCCGGAACAAGGCGCCCGGCGCCCGGACGTGGGAATGAAGCACAGGAGCGGTAGGCACGTAGCCAACCCTTCTGTCGATGGACCACCAAGCGTCCTCCGCAATGGAAACACTGGGTATCGGATACTTCGCCAGAGTCGTTGTCTTGTACAGGGTCGCCACATGATCGGTCTGACCCATGGCCACCACTTCCGTTCCAGCTGGAGTCCATCGTCGCAGCCTCGATGCAGTAATCGCATCCGCATCTGGCCATGGAATCTGTCGGGCCACTGCCGCATCCCAAGGCCCCTGCCTGAGGGCCTCCACGAGGGTTCGAATGCAGCCCTGGCCGAGGGGAATGGCATCATCCACGGTGAAAAATACATAGTCCGAATCCACCATATCGAGTGCCTGAGCCCGAACCGTCCCGTGCCCTTTCCAGTCCACTTGCACAACCGTTGCGCCTTCCACATGAGTGGGACCATCACCATTTGACAACACCAAGACCTTGGTGACCATGTCTTGGGCCAAGAGCGCGCCCAAACCCAATGGGGGATGCCGGGAGCATGGAATAACCACGGTGACCGTCTCCAAGTGACCGGCGACCGAGGGGGGTGCAGCGTGGGCCGAGATCTCAGCCCGCATGTCCTGGCCCTCCACAGTAATCGTCGCACATAGAGGCACAATTTCATCCAACCTGGGCCCGGATTTCCTCCACTTCTTTTGACTGAAGCGCTCATCGAACACCAGGTCTACCGGTACACCGGCACGGACCTGTTCCGCCAACTGGGTGCGCTCAGCATTGGACCAAGTGGTGATTCGCAAGACAACTCCCTCGTCCCATCCTACCGCAGCCCTGGAAAACCTGTGTCAAACAGGTGTTGCAATGTCAAGACATATGCTAAACTAGTTTTTAGACTTATTTGCTCAAGACTGCCATGACATGACCGTTGTGCAGAGTAGGCTCCCAGGCACGGACAAGCAAAATGGCAACCGCCAATCGAACAATCATACCGATCATCGGGCTCCAGGTAGCAACCCTGGTGGCCACGACTGGTGTGGCCATCGCCTGGACGGCGTTCGAATACCAGGCCTGGCACTCCCAGGTCGAGGTACCGCAGCGAACAATCCGGGATGTCGGAAACCACGTCCAAGCTGCAATCATTGCCCCTTACGACTACCTCGGCACCGGAAACACAACCGCGATCCGAACATCAGGACGGTCTCTGGCCGAGGCACGAGCCAGCCTGAGTGTGCTCAGCAACCTGCTCCCACTGGTGCGACCTGAAGCGGACGCCGCCTACTCTGCCCTCAACGTCCTCGATGACGCGAGCGCTCAGTTGTGGGATGGGCACGCAGCCATCACCGATGCCGACATCGCCGGTCCAACCCACCGGACCACATCAGGTCTGCTCGACGCCGCCACCCAAGACCTTCAAGACAAGATGAATAGGCTATCTGCCAAGGTGGAGAGCCAGACCAGCGCCCACCGTCTCCAGAATCGTCTTGGAATTTTGGCTTTGTGGGGCCTCGCAGTCTGCGTGTACTTGTTCACGGGCATTGCTGCTCGACGTCGCTTTCTGCGAAACAAACGCTCCGATATGAACCAGCTCACACAGGCCATAGATGGTGCTGTGGAAGCCCTTCAAGCAGTCGAAGCGGGTGAAGAGATACCTGCAATTCCCGACCACCCCATGGTTCGAAATTTTGGGGGCACGATCCGCGTGATCGCAGACCGTCTCAACGATTTACACCAGACCAATCGACGCATTCGCAGGCAGTTTACCTTTCGACATGAGTTGGTAGATGCCCTCGACCTTGCTGAGTCCGAGGACGAAGTTGTTCGAACGGCAGGACGGGCCGCGCGGGTGGCCTTCCCAGACAAGATCTTCCAACTGCTCGTCGCCAACACCGATGAAGGGACGATCTCACCCATCGATGACTCATCCCCTGTTGCCTGTTCATTGAAGTGCATCGAAAGCTGCCCCGCTGCACGAAAGGGCGATGTGATCTACCACTACCCAGAAATGGGCTTGAGTCGCTGCCCGCGGATTCACGACGAAGACACGCTGGTTACCTGCGCACCGATCAGCGTAAATGGGCAAGCTGTGGGCGTGGTCCAGTTGATGGGCGCTCCCCTCGCGGATGGCCAAGAAGAACTGCTTGAGGCCCTCTCGACTGCAGTCGGCGTTCGCACCGGTGTGGTCCGAAATCTTGCAGAACGGGAACTCGCTGCGGGTACAGACCCCCTCACCGAGCTCGCGAACCGGCGGGCAATGGATGAGCACATGCGGCGGCTGGATGATGCCGGCGTCCCCTACACCGTCATCGTAGCGGACCTCGACCACTTCAAGCGCATCAACGACACCCACGGTCACGATGTAGGCGACCGCTGCTTGCAGCTGTTCGCAGACATCCTCAAGGAGGCCTGCCGGGACACCGACATCGCCTGTCGGCCCGGGGGCGAGGAATTCGCGCTGATACTTTCCGGAGCAGGAACCGATGCTGGACTGGCCGTAGCATCGCGAATCCGAGCCATGTTGGCCCAAGAGAGCCGCAGGCAAGGGCCCATTTTTACCGCCTCACTGGGCATAGCAAACCGCCCCATCCATGGTGAGCAGAGCGAGGAAATCCTCCGCTCAGCAGATGTTGCTCTGTACGACGCCAAAGACCAAGGACGGGACCGGTGTGTGGTCGCAGGGATTCCAATGAGCCTCGAGGTGGTGGGATAAACGCTCGACTTTAAGCCTGCAGCGTCGTCGCCACCCAGTACTGCCCGCCCCCCTTCTTCTTCGCCTGACTCAGCGCGTTTTCACACCGGGCAAACAGCGACTCCGCAGACTCCTTGCCGTCCCATGTGGCGATGCCAATGGAGATGCCCACAGCAAACGTCTGGGTCTGGTGAGTGAAGATCATCTTCTCAACTTTTCGCCCCAGTCGTTTTGCAGCACCCTTGGCTTCCCGTGCACCCGTATTGGGCAACAAGGCCGCAAAATCATCGGCACCCAAGCGGGCAACAAAGTCTTCGGAACGAAGCTGCTTCACGACGGTACTGGCGACTGTACGCAACACATCGTCACCACTGGAGCGATGGTATTGCTCGTTGATATCCTGCATGCCATCGACGTTGAAGCGCATGCAGGTAAGGATTCCGCCTTTATATCGGGCCTCCGTAAGTGCCAGGGGCAGCGCCTCGAGAAAGGCAGGGCGATCTGCAACCTGAGTCAGGTCATCGATCGAGACCTTCACCCTCAGGTCCTCTTTACCGCCCGTCTGCAGGCGGATGGTGTGACCAATCTCTCGGGTTCTGGCCACCCCTTGGTCCACCCTGGCACGGGAGATTGAGTTGCCATCGGAGATTCGCTTCAGCGCCACCAAGATGGCCTCTTTTTTGGCAGGAAAGTTCTCAGGATTGTCCATCTGAGACACCAGTAGCTTTACGGCCTCGAGGTCCTCTTCAACACTGAGGTTTGCCTCCATCGCCTGGCCCAGCTGAGCCTCCAGGGTGTTGATGATGTTGTGGACCGCTTGGGTTGACTGAGCCTGACGGAACCGGGCGGCCTGAGCCGACTGCTCGAGCGCTTTGGCATTCACCTCGAGCGAACGGGCATCGACGTTTCGAACCCGCAAGGGCACAGACTTCTCAAGCGCGGCAATGGACTTGGTGAGATCCTGGTCGTGGATACTCACTCGCTGCATGGCTTGGGCCATCGCCCGCAGAGCATCGGCAACATCGGCAGAACCCGCCCCCACTCCAGCCGAACGAAGGGCCTTCACTACGGCAATGGCCTGCTTGTTCATGCCAGTGGGAACAGGGAAGGTCTCCACCCGCTCGAGCAACTCATGAAGCCGCTTGGAGTCGGCCCTTGGGAGCTCACCCTCGATGTGGCGCAGCAGGGTCACCAGCGCATCCCGCAGGACCGCGGCATCCGCTCCAGTCGCTTTGCCCCCCTTACCCTTTGAGAACCAGCCCATTTCCACCCTTGTGACACAATGATACGGTTGCGGACCCGCAAGTACAAAGGCTTGCTCAACCCCGGCCCGAAGCATGCGCTACATCCTCTTGTTCTGTCTGGCCTGCAATCCGCGGATGGATCCACCTCCGGCTCACTGTGAAGGCGCGCAAAGCGTGCACGTAGAAACCGCAGATGGTGCAGAGATAGCCCTGCATAGACACGCGGCACCGGGACCTCCGGTCTTGTTGATTCACGGAATCTCATCCAACCACCGGTTCTGGGATCTGACCGAAGACCAATCCATGGCCCTAATTTTAGCGGAGGCTGGTTTCGACCCATGGCTCTTGGACCTCCGAGGCCACGGGGATGCGGTATTCAAGAGCAATGGCGAGCGTCAGCGGCACGGATGGTCCGTCGACGACTACGGCATCTTTGACCTTCATGCGGCCATCGAACACATCCAAGCCCAGACCGGGCAAGAGCGTGTGGCGGTCGTTGGGCATTCCATGGGGGGAATGGTTGCAGCCATCTACCAAGCCCACCACGGCGACGATGGGTTGGCAGCACTGGTGGTCGTCGGCACCCCCGCCGCTTTCGACACCAAAGGCCTAAAGCATCTCATGGGGCGGGTCAGTACTGCTGTGGGGAGCCTTCCCAGAAGCTTCGGGAGCCCAACGCTTGCCCGCTGGATGGCTGGGTGGCTGGGCAACATCCCGGCCCATGGCGAGGGCGTCCTGTTCACCGCCTCGAATATGCCGCCCCATATGCGCCGGCTGATGCTCCGCAACATCGTCTCACCGACCTCCAGAGAGGAAGTCTCACAGCTTAAACAAATGCTTGCGTCAGGCAGCCTCACATCTGCCGACGGTAAAAGAGACTACTCAGCAGAGCTTTCCAGCCTGACGGTCCCCTTTATGGCCATCAGCGGAGGCGGAGACTTCATCGTGCCACCGGAGCTGGTCGAGCCATGGATGGACCAGGTGGGGTCCGATGACAAGACGCTCATCGAGGCGAGCCGGTCGAACGGTTTCGCTGCAGACTATGGGCACTTGGACCTCGCCCTTGGTCCTGCAGCGCCCAGAGAAATCCTGCGGCCTGTGGCGGAATGGCTGCGCCAACGCCGAGACCACTGGTAGTCACAGCTCTGTCGACTTCTCCAACCGACCCCGGGACTTCTCTACGGGATACTTGATGGCATTCTTCTCGAGCTTGTCCAGCACAGCGGATGAAAGGTCGATGTCCATCTTGTTCGCCAGGTTCAATAGACAAATTGCGACGTCTGCCATCTCGTCTCGCACCTTGGGTATCCGAGAGTCAACCGGCGGCTGCGGGCCATCATCTTTGCTCCATAGAAACAACTCCAGGAGCTCACCGACCTCGACGCTGAGGGCCATCGTAAGGTTTCTGGGGTTGTGGTACTGGGCCCAGTCCCGCGCCTCATTAAAAGCCGCTACCCGTTCTTTAAGTTCAGCCAGCGTGAACGATTGATCTGCCACATCACACCTCAAGTTGGTTATGTGAACATCCCCTACCCAGGGGTTCCAACCGGAGTCCAGCGTGCTGACATCTTTCACCGTTCTTTTTGCACTTGGCTTTGCTCCCGCAGCACACGCCACGCCCATGCGCCCCACTACCTTTGTGGCCAATCCTGGATTGAGCGAAGGCCCCGCTGAAAACTTTAGCAACCTCGCGATCGACCCCTACAAGCTGCCAGCCCTGCTCCAGCCCGTCATGCCCGTGAATTCAGCCCCTGTGCCTGCCACGGTGACCGATGAAACCTTGCTTGACGCTGCTGCCACTGCACTCGGTGTAATGCAGCCTGTTGCGGCCACACCGGCTGCCATGGCAACAGGGACCACCTTGTTGATCAAAAATGACCGCTCTTACACGGCCCAGGTGGCGGTCAATGGCACCTTAATCGGCGACGTCGGTCCCTATACGGATGGGGCACTCCACGGCCTCAAGCAAGGCCAATACGACGTCCGCTTCTCGCACACCACCGGCTACAGCTACACTGCCCAGGTGTTGACCACCACGGTAGAAGGTCCCATCGTCCCAGGCGGTGCTGGCGCGGCCGTTGTGCTGCCCAACAAGGGCCTGCCGGTAGACCCAAAAGCCGAGTAAGCACAGCTTTGCGCTGGTCGCTCCTATTGGCACTCGCCCCCGGCTGTGAGCAGCCCTGTGTCGGCGTTGGCTGTGAAGAAGACTTTGGTGCGGCACGACTAAACCTCATCATGGGAAATGAACTGCCGGTGAGCGGCGTTGTGGAGCCCAGCGAAAACTCGATGTCCTTGCAAGGCACCGAGGTGGAGGGTCCGGACTGGGACGTGGCCATCGAACAAGGCCACATCATCGTGGGCAGCCCGTCCGATAGGTCGGTGCGAACTTTTGGCCTAGAACCCAACCAAGAGGCAGACACATCTCAAGCCGATGGTCGAATCATAGGCGCCCATGACGGCGACGCTTTCGGTGCACAGGTGGCCACGATCCAGGACGCAAATGGGGACTACGACCTGCTGGTCAGTGCGCCCTTGCACTCGGTCTCCGCAAGCTCACGACATGATGGGGCCGTTTATCGCTTCAGCGGTATGGGCCAGGGCTTTACCGGTGCATTCGACACCCTAAACGCTGCACTCCGAGTCACAGGCGAAGACTCCGGAGGACGCTTCGGGTCATCGATAGCAGCCTGCCCTGACCTGGATGGGGATGGTGCGGAGGAGTGGCTGAGCGCAACCACTCGCGCGAATACAGGTGCCGAGATGGCGGGCGCTGTGACCCTCTTTCGAAGCCAAGACCTCGCGGATGCAGCACCTCAAATTGGACGAAATGCCGTGTCCACTACCTGGACT
>CAWVVG010000127.1:0-8953 GCA_963932775.1 uncultured bacterium | reverse complement strand
ACAAGTATTTTGAAGTGAAGAAGGCAGACTCGATGGCGCCGTAGCCCATGGTGCTTAGCAGGTACATTCCGGCACCGGGAAAGCTGTTGTTCAGGGGCTCATTGGCGGTGCCATGTGCAAAGGTTGCACCGCCGCGCACAAAGCGTGCGATGGAAGTCTGGGACTCCGAGCCGGGACAAACCGCCTCGTCGCTGCATCGAAAGTTGTTGGGGGTTGCGCCGTAGGAAGTGAGGTTCGCGGCAAACGCTCCATCTACCCAGGTGTTTCCGTCGATACCGTTCTGAAGGCTGGTGGTGCCGGTCATCAGTCCGGCCAGCTCAACTCCGCTGAGTGTCGGGTCATGGGCTTCGATCCAAACAGCATCGATTCCGGCAGAGTCGAGCATTGAGATGGTGAAGTGGCACTCCGGATCTCTGGCTCCCCGGGCGGAATCGGCGGCGGCCATGCAGGCGATGGGTGCCGCTGGGGGGTGTCCGTCGGCAGCGACCCCCCGGTCGATGAGGTCGAAGGCATCGGCGTAATCAAAGCCATCGAGGCGGCTGACCAAGAACAGATTGCTCTCCCAGTCGATTCCCCAATATCGTTCGGCCGTACCCCTCGAAAATGAGCGGGTTTGCTCCTCTTGATTCACGATCCTGGAGGCGGTCGTGTAGTGGGTCATGAACGGGTTGCTCAGCTCGAAGTCACTTTCAGAACCCGCACCGATCCACAACGGGTTGCGGACGGTTGCGTAGTAAGTCCCGCTGGATTGGTCCTGGTCGGACCCAGCGACCAACTCTCCTGTGTGGCGGGTTGCGTTGGAGACCTGGAGCATCGCCTCGAGACTAGCGGTGAAGCCTCCAGGAATTGCGACGCGGTAGGGCAGGCCCCGAACGAGGAGAAGAATGTCGATTTCGTCGGGCTGAGGGAGGATGGCGAGGCAGTCGTTCAGTGCACTGAGCACATGGAGTTCGTAATCTACAAACGGGATTTCATCGGCCGAAGGATCAATGCCAAACACCTCACACCGGTGATTGGGGGGCAAGGAGCGTTCGGACTCGTAGTGCTCAGCCACTTCTGCAGCCTCGGCGTCCTCACCGTTGACCATGACAAGCACGTTGGCTGGCCCGCCGCCGGCAAGTGCACTCAAGCTGAGTTGACTGACAAAAAGGAACATCATCACAATCACAGTGTAGACCGGCGGTGCCGAAAGTTGGGTTGCGTGCACTCCAGGCGACAATCCCATAGGTATCGGACCTTCTCGGAGAATCAAATGCGAGTCTTGTTTAGTGCCCTTTTTCTTAGCGTTGGAATCCTCAGTTGTGGGGACAGTCCAGAGAACACCACATCCACGGCTTATACGAACAAGGGTGTGGTCGTGGCCCATGGCGGAGGCTTTGAGGCCCGGGTTCTGGAGGCACTTACGAAGATTTCTGCCGACACGCTCTCCAAGGAGTCCATCGACCGGATTCAAAAAAACGATGGGATCGTGCTCATTGATGAGCCCTCAAAGACCCTTGGACTTCCTGCAGAATTGACGGTGAGGAGCCTCTTTGGGGACGCAGCAATCCGTGAGGCGCTGCTCGCTACCGATGAGAAGGCAGCAGCAGACCTTTTGTTCGAGCAAGGGGTTCGGACTGTCATTGTGCACCACACGGTCGGGGCGAGTACCGACGTGGGCAAGCGGGTGTTGTCCCGGCTCATTCACCATGACCACCTGACGCGGTTTCAGCTCATTCGTGTGGGCGAAGGTTCACTCATTTACCGGGTCCGAAAGCAGGCCGTGAAGTTTGACTCGAAGCTTGCGACGTCGATCATGCGGTATGTGCGCGCACGCCTCGGCGGGCTTGCACCATCCCAGATTCCGGACATTCGCTCTGAAACAGGGCAGTGGACTTTCGTTGCGACATTGCGTGGCCAGGGACGCGAGCTGGCTGTGGCCTTCGCACAAGATCGCACACTTGAGCGGGCGGTAGAGGAACTGGTGACAGACCTCGAGCGGCTTCACCGTCGCCGGGTCGAGTACTACGGGTTCCCACCGCTCAATGAACACATCAAGGACCTGCGCGTGGAGATTCACCGGGTCACCGAGCGTGCGTACATCGAGCCCAGGGATGAGCAGTTCCTCGATCGGTTCTGGGAATTGGGCATCGATGGTGCATTCATGTTGAGTGCGGACAAGAAGAACCGGGGCATCTTGCCCGGGTCGGTTTCATATACGCGCTCCCTGAATCGACCCGATCGCTTTCTGCGGACCGTAGCCAAAGAGGGCCGCATGTCTTCCAAGCGTCCTTGGCGCGACGGCGAAACATGGTTTGAGGTGTTCCGTACGATTCACTACGCAGAGCTGCCTGGAAACCGGGTGATGCAGTTGTTCCGTGGCTTCAAGATGGTGCCCCTCAAGGCGGTCACGGTGGACGCGGTTCGGCAGGCTGTGGTCCGTGCCGGAGAGTGGTATCTCGCCAACCTTCAGCCCGATGGGTCCGTGGTCTACAAGTTTTGGCCGGAAGAGAATCGCTACGCGAACGAGAACAACATCGTCCGACACACACTCTCCACCTGGAACCTGGTTCAGGCCTATACCATCGACCCGCGGCCCGAGTTCTTGGATGCGGCCCGCAAGACACTTGGTTTTACCCAGTCCCATATGCTCACAGAGTCCAACGATGAGCACGGACCGATGGCGTACTACAAGTACAAGACCAATGTGAAGCTCGGTGCGGTTGTCATCAACATCTTGGGAATCGTGGACCTGGCGCGCCAGGCCGAGACCACAGAATACGATGAGCTGTTGACGAAGCTCGGCAACTTCACCAAGTTCATGGCCGAGGACAACGGAAAGTTCCTCGGCTACCACGTGCCGAAGGGCCATTCTTACCACGGTCAGACCAACGATATCGTGCCAGGTGAGGCGGCCCTCGCGCTGGTGTATCTGGCCGAGTATTTCGATGACGACAGCTGGATTGAGCCCCTGGACAAGTACTGGGAGTACTACATGCCAGTGTTCCGGGCCCGGGCAGCGAAGAAACAGGACGATGCCCCGTGGCCCTTCTACACCTACGACAACACCACTAGGCTCTCGCTGGTTCAGATGGGCCCCTGGACGGTGATGGCTGCCAACGCCTATCACCGGCGAACGGGCAACGAGGAAGTCGCCAAATTTGGACTTGAGGTTGCCCGGTGGATGATCGACACCTACCAGTGGTCCTCGGACCGCGCGCCGTGGCCGGACTATGTCGGCGGCTACTACAAGCTTCCAGAGGAGCTGCCCGCAATGCAGGCTTTCTGCTACGCCGAAGGTACAGCGGCGGCCTATGACCTCGCAATTCGGATGGCTCCGGACGAGGTGTCCTACTTTGAGACATCTACCCGAGAGGCCATGCGCCTCGGCTTGGCCATGCAGTACACCGAGGCTGACACCTATCCATTCTCACGGCCCCAGCAGGTCATGGGTGGCATCCGCTACGCCTTGAACGAAACAAAAGTGCGCATCGACTATGTGCATCACGCCTTGAGTTCGATGTACCAATACGTCCAGGCTGCGGAGGCGGATCCCTCGCTTCCAGCGGCGGTTCGCGGCGGGTCCGAATCCCCAGAGGAAAACTCTGAGACCCAGTGAGGCTCGGTACTGATACCATCAGCCTCAGTATGGGTGTGTTGAACGAACGACTTCGGAACTGGTGGGTGGCCGCCGTATGGTTTGCCACCTGTACGGTTGTGGCGACATGGCCCACAGCGATTCAACCAGGTGTTGCTGCGCTGGGCAGTCCCAAGGCCGACGGCATGAAGCACCTCTGGACCCTGTGGTGGATGCGGGCGAGTGTGTGGCGGGAGGGTGAGTTCCCGTTCACGACCCACTTGGTCAACTGGCCTGCAGGCATGGACCTGTACCCGATCGAGCCCCTCAACGGCTTTATGTCTGTGCTGCTGCCGTTTCTGGACATCACGCTCTTGTCCAACCTCTTGGTGCTGCTCAATCTGTTCGCTACGGGCATGGTGGGGTGTTGGTTTGGCCGCCTGCTTACCGATGGAAACCGGTTTGCTGGGCTTGCTGCAGGAACGGTGCTGGTGTCCTCCAGCGTGACGACTTTCTTTGTGACCGTCGGTGTGGGAGAGCTCACCCACTTGTGGTGGCTTCCACTGGGGCTGGGCCTGCTCGTAAAGGCTGTGCGCGCCCCGAGTTGGCGGAACTGGACGTGGGTCAGCCTGGCGATGGTCGGTGCCGTACTCTCCTGCTTTTACCTGGGGTTCTTTCTTGGGTGTGCCGTGGGGGTGGTCTGTGCGTGGCACTTGATTGTTGGCCCCGAGAGAAAGATGCTTTCGAAGCGAATGGCCTTCTCCGCAGGCATCCTATTGCTCATCGTACTGCCCCTTGGTCGTGCCTTTGCGCTCAGCTATGCCGCTCCTGAATTTGACCGAGACCCGGCGCTCACCCACATCTTTGTAGAGAAGGGCCAGCAAGTGACCGACTCGCTCGGCAGCCGGCTCGACCCGACCCAGGTGTTCGCCTACGGTCGCCGGGCTACCACCGAGCATGAACAAGGCTACGGCGGTGGGCGGTACCTGGGTGTTGTGATTTCATTGCTCGCTTTGGTGGGCTTGGTTCGACGCCCCCGAGAGGCCCTTCCTTGGGTGCTCGTCGTGGCCATGGCCATGTGCTTTTCGTTCGGTAGCTACCTCACCATTGGCGGTGAGGAGATGCGGCTGGCGGGTTCCGGCGGGAGGGTGCGTCTGCCCATGCTCTGGCTCAATCGATTGCTTGAGCTCATCGCGGAACCGGTAAACTTCCCCGTCCGCTTCTTGGCCTTGGTGGCCATGGGGCAAGCAGCCTTGGTGGCCCTCGCAGTGGAGCGTTCATGGGGCAAATGGCTGGTGCTATTGGTGCCCATCGGTGCAATAGAGATTTCCGCGGGCCAGCTGATCGCTTGGCCATGGCCCGTGCTGAAGGTTCCAAACACTTGGGGCCTGGAGCGCCTGGCGGATCACCCGGGCCGGGCTGTTCTCGACATCGGGCTGACCTTGCAAGCGGATGCATCGAATCGAGCACTTGCGCTCTCCGGCCAGATGTCTCACCAGCATCCGACCAATACCGTGCCCCTGGAGCGAATCGAATTCTTTGCGCGCGACGGGTATACGCTGGCCCGGTCGATTCACCTCATCGACGACATCAATGGTCTGTACTACCACGAGGATCCCCGTGGAATGTCCGATGACTACCGGGAAGACCTCACCATGTTGAAGGAGCAAGGCTTTGACATCCTGCTCATCAGCACCAAGGACGGACGCCGCAACATCCCGGATCGGGCCTTCAAGGCCCTGCGACGACTCTGTGGGGACCCCATCGCCGATGGCCCAGGCGGAGTGGCCTGGGAAATCAAGCCTGTCTGGCCGGCCCCTACCGAGCGCGAGCTCGAGGTGTGGCGCCACAATATGAAGCAACGCGTGAAGGACTGGGAGCGGAAGCTTCAGCCCATGCGGCCAGGCCCTTGATAAAGGGGGTTCAGTCCAGGCAGAAGCCGTAGACTCGACTCATGATCTGCACGCTCGACTGCATGCAGCCTGGACAGTCGTCGACCTTCTTTCGGAAGGCTTCGATATGGGACCCGAACCAGATCTCATCGAAGGTCTGGTCCCGCACATTTCCAATGGGTGTATGGTCCAGGCCACATCGAACCACATTTCCGTTGGGCAAGACGTACAGCAGGTCCTTGAGTTCTCGGCACTGGAACTTGTGGGCATCTTCGAGCAGGTGTTGCTTGTAGGTACTCTTTGTGAACCATCGGCCAAGTATGCGATCGATTCCAGGCAGTTGACCCCGGGCTCCTACGTCCGCACGGGTCATCGCCTCGAGGGCTTCTTGTCGCTTCTCGAGCATGATGATTTTTTGCTGCTCTTCCTCTGGTGGCTTGGTGCCAATCAGGAAGGGGCTGACGTTGACGCCGGGAATGAGGTCAGCGCCCACCGACTGTGCAAATTCGATCATGGCATCGAGCTCGGGCAGGCTTTGGTCGGTGATGGCAAAGTTGATGCCGAACTTGAAACCGTACTGCTCCTTGAGCTCCGCCACGGCTCTCGCAGTTCGGGTCACTTTTGCCCACGAACCCTGGACCCCACGCATTTCGTCGTGGGTGGCCTCCAGTCCATCGACGGAGATTCTCAGCTGGAGTCCTGGCCACGCAATCTTGTGGAGTGTCTCTATGGTGCGATCGGTGAGCATGCCGTTGGTGGTTAGCTGCATCACATAGGGGTCGATGATCTCCCGGACATCGGTGAGGATCTCAACGATGTCTTTGCGAACAAATGGCTCTCCACCGAGTACTTTTACCAGGTCCAGGCTGGTCAATTGCTGAAATAGTGTGCGGTATTCTGCGGCGGTTAGGTCGTCGTGATCCCGTACCTTCCAGCTTGGACATCCACCGCACTTCAGGTTGCACTTATAGGTGAGGATGATGTGGGCGGCATGGGGGCGCGGAACCCATCGTGAGTCCAGTCTTGCCATGGTGGCACTCGTTGCAACATTTCGCCAAGCTCGAACCCTGCGCTTTAACTGGGCACTGCCCATCACATGGTCACCAAGCTTCCCGGGTTGACCCATCGCTTGAGGAGCAACGGGGTGACCTCACCGCGCATTGCCATCTTGCTTACGAAGCCAGCCATATGGGCCAGGTTCGATGCCTGCGCCATGTGCGTTAGCATGCGCGGGTCTTCCTTGAATCGATCGGACTCGTAGAGCTTCCAGACGACATCTTTGCTGAGGAAAGGCTTGTTGGCCAAGACCATCAGTGCCAGCCAGCGCTGGTCCGCTTTGGGGCGGGGGTAGCTGAGGTCGACACGGAATTGTTCGAAGGCGTGGGTGCCGACACCCTCTATGTCCGCTTCGGTGATCAAACCCTCCCGAAGAAGGCGGCGGGCGAGGTGGGTGTTTGGGTAGATTGTGAGACCGAAAAGATACAGATTGAAGGGACGCTCAAGCTCCATGATGAGCCGGAATACCGCGTCCTTGTCTTCTTCCTCGCTTACGGGATCGTCCCAGATGACCTGAAGGCTGGAGTCGAGATCGAGCTTGCGGAAGATCTTCTGGGCATTGATGATCTGCTCGTTCGTTGTGTTTCGGTTGTAGAACTCTTGGTTCACCCGTTCCGATGCTTGAATTCCCATGCACACAGCCCGGAGGCCGGCTTCTTTGAGGTGCTTCAGGGGCTCGTAGGCGACCATGCGGGGGTCGACCAATACCTCGAAGGGGATGCCCACCCGTGTCGGCCACTTCTCCTTCATCTCAGCGATCCAGTCCTTGCGCAGAGGGAAGACCTCGTCATCGAAGCGCACCACCTTGATCTCTTTGCACAAGCTCTTGGCGTATTCCAGCTCTTGGATCAGGTGCTCCACGGAGCGGATGCGGAACTTCTTTCCCTTTCCTTCGTACAGGGGCTTCGTCAGCGTGTTCGAGCAGAAGGTACAGGTCCAGTAAGGACAGCCGCGGCTGGCGAGCAGGGTGTACTCGGGGTTGGTGATGAAGGGGTCACCAGTGGTGATCTTGTCACCATCGATGCAGAACTTGTCGTCGACAGTGTGAAAGTCCCGAAAGGGGATCTCGTTGAGGTCCACCAGCTCCGCAATGTCGTTTCGGTAGATGGTCTCGCCTTCGCGCATCCAGAAGCCTGGGACGTTGTTCCCTTTCTCCCCACGCTCCAAGGCGTCGAAGAAGTCCACGACCGCATGGTCGACTTCGCCAACAGAAATGTAGTCGGCGATGCTGATGCAGCGCTCAGGCAGGAAGGTGGGGTGCATTCCGCCCCAAAGAATCGGTACGTTTAGGGCATACCGGACTCGCTCGGTCAGGTATTTCGCCATTCGGTGAAACGCGCTCGCCCGCACCGAGAAGCCAATCACGTCGATCTCGCGATCCTTTAGCAGCGAGATCAGTGCGTTGACCTCGTTTTCCTCCGGCCACGGAAACCGATTGTTGACCCAATCCTTGAAGTAGATTTCAGTGACCTGATAGCCGGCTTCGCGCAAAGGGGTGGCCACATGTCGAACGCCATTGTTCTCCAACGCGTACAGACTGATCACAGCAATTTTTAAGTTCTTCTTCATTCTGAAATTCAATTTACCGCACTGAGACTCAAACGGCGCGCCCAGTTCAATACTTCTATCGGTTATCCTCGAGTTCTGGAGGCGGATATGCTGGTGGTAGTGGGGGCGAACGGTCGAACGGGTCTTGAAGTTGTCCGAGAAGCGTTGCGCCGCGGTAGGCAGGTTCGTGCGGTAGTTCGGGACGACCGAGATGCTCGTAATCTGGACAACGTCATCGATGTTCAGCACATTTCCTATGCGGACCCTGAGCACTATTCATCCTTGCTGCCGGCCCTGTCTGGGGCCACCGAGGTCATCGCAGCCATTGACCCTCGTTCCGGTGGTCCGGGCACCCCGATTTATGATGATGAAGCGGCTCCAAATATCATTCGTGCTTCGGCGGAAGTGGGGGCAAAGTCGATCATCTACCTATCGGTGATGGGCGCTTTTCGTTGGTCGCCCAATCCTCTCAACCGGCGCGCGTTTCATTTGGAGCGTGGTGTAAGGGCCGTTGACGCACCATGGACGGTGCTTCGAGTGAGCACCTATATCGATGAAGTTATCGAGGGGCATGTCCGACCACCGGATGGTGGCAAGCCCCACACTCTCCGGAAGTCCAGCCGATACTCACCGGTGTCACGCCGGGATGTGGCTGCGATGGCCTTGGACTACCTCCCGAAGGCGGTCGCAGGGCGGCAGGTCTGTGTGGGAGGACCCGATGTATTCACGGGGCCTGAGCTCGACAAGCTGCTTCAGCCTTGGGTGAAACCGGGACGGGGCAAGACCAAGTACATGGCCGTGCCCAGGGGGGATGTGTCGGTCACGCCGGACTCGACCCGGGTGACGATTGGCTGGATTCCTGCAGACCACATCGCCGATTTTCTAGACCTTAAGAACGAGC
>CAWVVG010000126.1:0-8985 GCA_963932775.1 uncultured bacterium | reverse complement strand
CCCGCACCACCCATTCCGGAGGGTGAGGCGCTGTACCAAATGCTCTATGCAGATGAGTTTGGCGAGGAGGCTCGGGAGCTTGGTCAACGGGCCCGAATCTTGGGGTGGTTGCACGTAGCGGGTCTAGAGCGGGCACAGCTAGAAGCCTTGATCGTACTGTCGCAGGACGTTCAGAAGTCTGTCAGCGACGACGAGGCCGCTCGGCTGGCCCTGGGACCCCGTGAGCATGAAATGTATGCACCGGTCTACAAAGAGATCATCGAAGGATTGGCCGGAGAGGTTTCTTTGTCTGCATCGGATCTGCAGCGTCATTCGGATGCACTGCGCGTGGCGCGTGAAAAGGTTTGGGGAGAAGGCGATCCCCATCGAGCCCGATACGAGGCAACCCTTCGGCTCTTGAAAAAAGTGGAAGCTTGGGTGGAGACCCTCGACACGGAGCAGCGAGAGAGTCTCGGGAATGTTCGGTTCTTCCTCCGTCGAAGCATGGGCCCATTGGCGCGCCCGGCACACTACGAAGCGATGATAGCGGGCACCTGGGATGTAGGCGACTTCGATACCCTGCGATACGCGGGTCGGTCGGCCTCTGAGGCGGCACTGGACATCGGTGGGCTCTGGCGGGCAGAGTCCTTTCGAGTTCGCCAGTCCGACCAGCTCACATCACTTCAGCTTCAGGCGCTGGTTGCTAGTGCAGTGCTCGAGACGGGCTTTGTCTCCGCACTCGAAGTTGCCCTGGGCCGACGTGAACCCCTGTCTTTCGCGCCCTGATGTAGGGCTTAGCTTGAGCTCTCGGTACCGAGGCCCCACTCGTTGATGTGCAGGGTCACAGTGGTATCACCCGACACGATGGACCAGCCACCCTTTGTGCGCGTGACCGTGAGGCTCTGCTCGGGTCCGGTGTGGGCATCATTTCGAATGATGACCATTCCAAGATCGCCCGGTGTCAGGTCGGCGTAGTCATTCAAGGTTGAGCCATCCATGCCCGTAGCATTGATCATGACCGCCAGGGGGTTGCCAGATTCATGGCGCAGGCTGGTAATGGCGTCGCTTACATGGCCCGCTCGGGGGCTCTTCATGCGATACACAGGACCACCGTGGACCAACGGAAGCGGGTCCGAACCGGGCGCGACCATTACGACCCTGTGGTGTTGAGCCAGACTCCCCAACAGCAGGGCGAAAAAGTCGTGCGTGTCAGCAGCATCTACGACCCATACAGAGGACCCATCGGACAGCGATGGCGTACCATTTCCGAGGATGCCCGGTTCAGGCATGCGGTGAACAAGTCCGGATGCGCCGCTAAAGTCAGTACGAGATGTGGACGGAGCGTACGCTTCCGGTGAGCGGAACCAGAAAAAGGCGACACCGGCCAAGATCAGCAGAAGGATGCCACCGATGACGTACAGCGTCTTGTCGTCCTTGGCTGCGGTGCCAGAGCCTGCATTGGGAAAGGTGACGTTGGGGCCGCGGGCAGGCAGGGCAGCACCCTCGACGAAGGGCTCGCCCGCTCCATTTGGGGTACCCGGCTCGACGGTTCCGTCCGCACTGGGTGCGGAGCCCTGAGTCGAGGGATCGATGGGTTGCCCCGTCGGAAGTCCGTTGTCTCCGGAGCCGGTCTCTAAGGTGATCATGCCCTCATATCGGGTAATGACCAGGTCTCGTGCTGTGATGTCTGCAGGCCACGAGATTTCGCCCACCGACTCTACTTTACCACCCAGAGAGAGGGATACTTGGAAGGTATTTCCCTCCGTCATGCTGGAACCAGAGAAGTTGAAATCGCCGGCGCTCACATCGGGGGCTTCGCCACCGTCTTGGAGGACGATTGCGGTAACGATGCCATCTTCATTGGTGAGCGTGGCTTCCGCGGGCAAACCAATCTCTTCTCCGCCTGTGGTGAGTCGAACCACGATGCCTGTGGATGCGTGAGCGGGCGAAATAATGAACAGCGATGCACCGACAAGGGCGATAAGTCGCATAAGCATGGTCGGCTCCAAAGTTGTTTGAGTCAGCGTATCACGGGCAGGTAGTCGCGCCTCTATGTTGTATGCTCCACGTATTCGGAGGGAATGAGGATGCCGATACACCTACCGAGCCCCGTGCGGGCTGAGGGTTCTTTTGTTTGGCTTTGAACTGTTGGGCCTGTTGTCGCTTGGTGTGGCCCACGGGGGTCAAACCTTGGCCGACGCATTGCCCCAGATACAGGAAGGTGAGCGGGGAGCCCTGATTGTTCGGGTGTTGAACCCTGACCCTTCACAAGCTCCCATGGTGCGGTTGTCTGTTGGTGCTGCCGTGGTTCAGCTTGATTGTGCAGACGACGGCGCTTTTCCTGACGCCACCCCCAATGATTCGGTCTTTCATTGTGCTGGGCTATTGCCAGTCACAGTGACGACACAACCGCGTTGGTCATCGACCCTATCGACTCAAGGCCAGGATGGTGAGCCCATACCCTTGGGTGAGTTTTCCTATGCCGGTGGTGGTGGGTTTCATTTTGCGACGGTGAACCTAAAAGATCCTGCATCCAGCAATTCCACGCC
The DNA here is from genome assembly GCA_963932775.1 of uncultured bacterium. Classification (GTDB taxonomy): domain Bacteria; phylum Myxococcota_A; class UBA796; order UBA796; family UBA796; genus UBA796. The sequence continues at coordinate 6,457 of CAWVVG010000126.1, read as the reverse complement.
CTTCAGCCTACCATCGCCTGGAGTGGAACTGGCCCTTGAACCGGCGCACATAGAAGGAGGACCGTCGCCGCACGTGGTGGTGCCCCCTCCTGAATATGACCTGTTGCCGCCGGTACACATAAACGTGGAGTCAGAGAACGAGGGGGCCGCGCCGGCGGCGGGAATACCATCGTCCGGGACGCCACAGGGTGACGGGTCATGGAAGTGGCTGCTGGGCGCCCTGACCTTGGGTTGGGCGATTGGAAAGACCCGCAAGAATCAAGTGAGCAAGGTGGTGTTCAAAAGAGAGAAGGGGAAGGAGGGTCTGGTGGTGTTGCCGGTCTCTGCAATAGATGGAAATGGGCCCACTCCGGCGGGTGGGCCGGTGGTGATTGCCTCGGCCAACTCGGTCGCGATGGCGACCCACATGATCTCCCAGCTCACACTTCGTCGTCGTGTGGTGGTTACAGGAATCGGTGAGTTTCTGAAGGCTGAACAGGGCCACCCTGTGTTGTCCCTTACCGATCCTGATTGTCGGTCTATTCAGCGAACGCTCGAGAACCTCAAGAACGATGGTGGGGTTCCTCCGGTGTTGTTTATTCTTGGCGCCGACAGCGTTATCGACTCATCGGGATTCAGTCCTACGCCAGTAGAAGACCTCATTTATGCCGTGGGTGGAGAGGTCTGGGTGGCGCTCTTTATCGGCTTTGGTGAGACTCCACCTCAAGGAGTACAGCGGTGGGACTATGACCCCCAAGCCGGTTGGTCACAAGCCTGAGTCTTCGTTGTCTTCTTCTGTGATGGCTTTCCGCAGGGCGATTTCGATGGCCATTCGCTTGGCTTGAAGGGCATTCATATCGAAGGACCCTTGGAGAATCTGTGCGGCATGTTCGTCGCTCAAAAGTCTGTGGTGCACAAGAGAAAGCAAGATGCCGAGGTGGTCGCTGCGCTCGCCTGGCGGTGGTGGTCCAGCTATTTCCGCCAGTGGTGCCACAGCATAGCCATAGGTCTCCATGACCATCGCCGTTAGTTCTGGGACCAATGGCTCGAAGAAGCGGTGGTCCATCCTGTACCGAGGCGGAGGCAGGTCGTTTAAGCCGGCTTGGGCTGCTGTGATCGCACCCCTCTCGACCAAAGCCATCATGGCTGAGAGTCGTTCTTCCTCTTTCACCTTCAGTTCACTGAGTGTGTTGATCATTTCAGCGAGTTCTTCATCCACATCACCGGTGTCTTCGGTCAGCCTGTCTTGAACGTTGTCCACAGAGGCGGCGTCGACACCCAGGCTTCGCTGTTGTTGGATGTAGTCCATGACTTTGGGTGAGCCATAGCCGAACCAGAGCATTCCGCTCAGGCTGGCCAAGGTCAAGCGCACCTTCATATTCATGGGATCACACTCGCGGCTACAAGCTCAAAATGCAGTAGCTTTTCTCCGCGACCCACCAGGCTGAGGCGTGTGTTCCCCTGGGACTCAATGGGTATCGATACGTAGCGCCAGTGACCCGACAGCAGGGGAAGCTCGAGCTCACGAACGACGCCATCGTCTTCTATTCGAAGATGGAGATCTCCTGTGGAGGCCTCTGTTATGGGCTTCACCCAGGCGGTAAACCGGGTTGCATGCCCCTCGAACAGTGGGATTTTCTGGCCGTTTTTGAGAACCAGGGGGAGGTTGTCCGGGAATGAGTCAAGGTCCAGAGATATGGGTTCCGCGATGGAAGCCTTTATCTCGATGCGTTCTCCGGTGGCCTCGTGCATATCCCAGACCACGCTGTTTCCATCGTCCAACACTGGGGCCCCAAACATTTGCTCGAGAAGGGCCCAGGCTGAGGGGCCGAGCAGGTCCGCGTGGGCCATATCACCGGTGAGTTCAATGGCGTCAGCTGGCACCTGTTTGTGGGCTACGACCCACCGAAACCCAAGCTCGCCAAGGGCGGTGATGTCTCCAGCATCCACCACATAAGGTGGCTTCGTTCGGCTCAGGTTTACGAAGGTGTGGAGGGCGGAATTGCTGGTCACGAATTCTTGAAACCGAAGCAGGTCTGGCCACCGAATCAATTGGTTTGAATTGAGTATCGGGTGCTTGTGTTTGGTTTGTACATATTGGCTGCGTGCATTGGCGGTGGAGATGGGCTGGTAGTGCAGAGGGAGCTCGATCACAGCACCGGGTTCTAGCGCTGCCAAGACCGTATAGATGGGCTCTATTCGAGCGTCTGCCAGCGGTTGGTTGCCTGGTTTTTCACCCGTCCAGTGGGGTTGAGAAAAACCAAGAACAACCAAGAGAGTCACCCAAACCGCAGGGACTCGAACCACGCCCGAGCGCAGGGCTGCCGCGGCCCCGATGGCACCCATGGCCGCCAAAGAGGTCGAGACGATGACGCTGAGTCGATACGGTCGATACGCTTTGGAGAAGAAGGGAATATTCTCATGGGCCCAGTAGTAGGGCAGCGGCCAGTGGGTGGCCTCGGAATTCAGGGTGAGGGCCCCAGATACGTTGAGGTAGGGCCCCAGGCTCAACACCGTGGCACCTACGGCGATGGCCAGCCACCCCCAGGTCCGTCGACCGGCGGCGAACAAGCTGAACAAGCCCACGAGATAGGCGAGTCTGCCGGGCGTGGAGTTCAAAGGATTGGCCACGAACCGTGCGTCGATGAGGGAGCCCAGGCTGGTGGAGTTGAAGTGCACCTGTATGGCATCGACTTGCTTGAGGGTGTCTTCGGTCAGTTCCTCGATGGGCGTGGAGCCATCCGAGATGGCCTGAATTTCATCAAATATCGTGGCCGAGCTGAATAGTTCTGCGGAGATGCTGGGTCGAGAGGGCGTCTCCCGCCGCGCTTCGAGGATGAGGGGAGTATTGAGCACACCGGCAAGCACCAGTGAGCCCAAGAGCATTCCGATACCCCGCCTTCGGGTGGCCGAGCTTGGGTGGCGAAATTGGGGCCCGATTTCGATTAGCTGCCACGCCACAAAGCCCAGGGCCAGCACGCCAGCAAACAGCGTGTAGTACCAGTTGAAGGGGCCGATGATGGCCAGACAAGCCGTCGCCCAGCCAAATCTACGCCAGTCCGGCTTTCGCATCAGGCGCACCAGTGTGCAGGCGTACAAGGGCAGCAACCCCGCAAACACCAGCTCAATGCAGCCCGCCCTCGCCTCTGCATACAGATAGGGCGTTGTCGCGAAGGTCACCCCAGCGACCACGCCCGCCAAGTGGCTCTGGGTCAATTCTCGACCCAGGGCATGCGCACCCAGGCCAGAAGTACCGATGGCAAAAATCAACAACAGGTTGTAGGTCACAACAAGAGGAATCCCGATGGCCACCATCGCGCCACCGATCATCTGCAGCGCAATGTGTCCAAAGGACCAGAGGTTGTAGCCAAGCGGGTACAGGATCTCGGTGGTCTCAGGTGTCCAGTTCCAGGTCGATATTCGGTCGCCAAGGTGTTCGATCAGCCACAATGTTGTCCATGCATCAAAGCGGTCGCCCCAGATCTTTTCGCTGATTTCAGCGGGCATGGGCCACAAGAAAAGGACCGCGCCCAACATGTACGCAACTGCAGCAAGCAACCAAGGGCGGCGAATCTCGATAGTGACCTCAAGTCGGCTCGTATTCTACGGGAATCGAATCATCTGTACTGACTGTTTGAATGAAGCCGCATGCCCATCGCTTGGCACAAAGGGGCACCTGGACCCCGCTGGGTCAGCGTGACATGAATATTTTTTTGGGCAATGCGCCAAATGGATGAAGGCGAGCCAAGCAATCAATAAATTTGGGGACGCGCCCGATAAGGGCCGCATATGCTTGGCCAACCGCCCTGGTGGGTTCAAAGGTCAGCCCCGGTACAGTGATATTTTGTGGCGCCTGGCTACTCTCTCAGTTCAAGTAGGAAGAATTTTTTGGCACTACGTTGGTCTACACTGCCTCTCGGTGTTCGGGTCCTTGTTTTGGCTGCGGGCCTCTTCGGGGCACTGGGCTCCCTTGAATGGTGGGCCCGAGACAAAAACCCTCAGCTGCCGAATTGGAGTGGGCCCGGTGCTTCTGCGGGTTTGATTAGCGGACACCCGACACGCTTGTGGGGAATGGGTCCAGGCGTGAAAAGAAACGCGAACAACAGCATGGCTACCATCAATGCGCTTGGATTTCGAGGCGGCAAGCCGGAGACTCCAAAGCCGTCCGGCCGGTTCCGAATCATGAGCCTGGGCGATTCGGCGTTTTATGGCTTTGGTGTGAACGATGATGACACCTTCACAGAGGGCCTCAAGGACCGCTTCGTTGCTGCGGGCACCGATGTGGATGTCGTGAATGCGGGCGTGGCTGGGTACAGCATTGTCCAACATCAGTTGGTGATGGAGGAAGTGGGTTGGGGTCTGGAACCGGACTTGCTGGTGCTCTGCAATGTGTGGTCGGACAACACCTGGGACACATTTTACGATGAGGACCTGATCATTTCCGCTCGGTTTGCGCGCCAGAATCCCCTCACCCGTTTGGCCCTCGTAAAGTTGTTTTCTGCTTGGTGGTCGGGCGTGTCCGGCAGCGACGAAGGGCGCGTGATTGTCTGGAGCGCATCTGAAGGGTGGCCCGAAGGGAAGGTTCGTCGGGTTCCATTGGCGCGATGGATAAGCATCAATGACTCGTTGCTGACTCAGGCAGCGGAGCGGGGCGTTGGGGCCATTTTTCTCAAGCCAACCAACACATCCTTGCTGGACCAAAGCCACGTGGGGCCTCAACCGGCATGGACCCCATACTTTAAAGCGATGGACGCTCTAGCGGAGCACCATGGCATTCCGATTGTCGATGTTTCAGCACTCTATGTCTCCAGCATAGAGGAGGGATCGGAGGTCACTGATCTCTTGTGGGACAAGATGCACCCGACGGCAAGGGGGCACACGCTGGTAGCGGATGCGTTGTTCGGCACCCTTCAAGCCGCTGGATGGCCGACAGATACGTTGCTGCCCAGTCGCACACCGCTTCCCGAAACTGGAATCGAAGATGTTCCCAATCCCGAATGGTCGGATGACGCAGGCGCGGGCTCTCATCAGTTGAGCTTGTTCGAAATTACCAGAAACCAGCAGGTGGAAATTGCAGAGGCCAGGAAGTCTCTGGAGAAGCGAAGCCTGTTGAACCCAAGGGTTCTGGGGCCGGGTCGATCTGAAGGAGAGGAAGGGCCGTCGCCTTCCGGAGAGCTGCCCTTGGGTGGGTCTCCGACTGGGCTCCCGCCCACTCCATCACCCTCTGGGAACGGCAGCTCCACCGGACCCGATGTACAGATAGGAACATGGGCTTTGGCCATCACCTTAGAGGGGGGGGAGCCGCCCTATGCAGTACAGCTCATCGATGATGCTGGCCTCGTGGTGGGTACCGCTAAGCTGAGCGCACCCCGCTCCTTTGTTCTGAAGGTGCGCAAGGATGTGCTCTCGGTTGTGGTCCGGGTCACAGAGGGCAACGACACTGCTTCGTCTGCTTCCGCCAGCATCGAACAGCCCCAGGTATCATTTCAGCTGGGGCAATAGATGCTCGCGGAGCTCTTCCGCTAAGGCGACTCCGACCTCCCGGTTCCCCAATGCATTCAAGTGTCCATGGTCGAAGGGGAAGGTTCGCTCCGCAGCTCCTGGGCCACAGCAGTGCCGGAGATCATAGAGGGTTTGGCCGGTCGTGGCGGACCACTCGGAAGCCTGGACCATGCCCAGGCGCGTGCTCGCGTGGGTGGCTCCCCCTTCGGACAAATCTGAGAAGAAAGGTAGAAACCCCACGGCCACTCGCCCTCCCCATTGGCTGGCAACGGCATTCATTTGGTCGAGTACGAGGGCACGCTCCTTGTCGGATACACGCTCGACTCGGGCTTCGCTGGTTTTCTGGTTGGGGAGGAGCTGGGCCCTGTCGGCCAGGGGATATATCTTTCGTCTCAAGAGCTCATACAGCGAGACATGCTTCACCAAGAAGCTGCGAATGCGTGCGGAGAGTCCTTGGGGACCGTAGACCCGCTCCACATCTGAGAGTAGGGTGCGGTTGAAGTCGTGCATAGAGATAAATACGATGGTGAGATCGGGCGTATACTCTGCAACAACCCCTTTAAAGAGCCAGCCGGCCATTCCAGTGGAGTACCCAGGTTGTCCCATATTGAGAACATGCAGATTAGTGAAACCCAAGGCCTGGAGAGAGGACTCGGCTACGCTAGCAATGCTCTCATCGTCTTCCACGCCCCAGCCAAAGACGGTCGAGTCGCCCATCAACGCGACCCTAATCTGCCCATCTTCACCGGTCTTGGGCGCGGAGGTTCGAAAGCCGTCGCCATTGGTGGTGACCTGGAAGTTGTGGGGCTCGCGCATGCCTTGCATGAGGTGACCCCTGAGGTTGGGCGTCATGCGCCACTGGCCGGTGGCTTCGGCTCGGAATGCGGGAGTAATTCCAGACAGGCGCGCACCCACCTCGGCCAAGCCGAGCAACGATGCCGCAAAGAGCAGGCCCAAGGCCAAGCGGGTGGGTATC
>CAWVVG010000125.1:0-9014 GCA_963932775.1 uncultured bacterium | reverse complement strand
GCTCCCATCGAGACCGGTTACACCGCGGCGATGGCCGGCCTCGATGCCGACTGCCCCACTTGGAGCTCGGACGGAGATACCACCTTTTGGTTCGCCAACTGCACAAGCGAAGACGGCACCACGTTTGAAGGTTTCGGCGCCGCGGTGGACTATGCCGATGTCCCACCAGAAAATGGCGTGACCTACCAAGGCACCTTCCTCAACACCGTCTCGACCATTCAAACTCCGACCGGTGAGACCTTTACCGGTGGGGGCCAAGCCTTTGATGTGAGTGGCTCAAACGGTGAGGGCTATGAATTTGGAAATTTTGGCGTCAGCGAAGGGTACTCATGGACTGGAAACGCCTCAATGGGCACGTGGATGAAGGACCCCACTGTTCTGGATTTCGTCGCGTTTACCCAGCAATCTGGAGACTTCCGAACCCTAGAGATTAGCGGAAGCATCTCGGGGCTCGAATCGGTCGAGGCGGTGGTCTTCGACGGACTGTTGGGACTCAACGCCCCCCTCCCCGAGGGCTGCGCGGCAGAGCCTTCCGGAAACATCTCTGTACTCGACCAAGCTGGAAACTGGTTCGATCTGGAATTCAACGGCATGAACACGGAAGGAGAACTCGAGACCGGTGCTGGGTGCGATGGTTGCGCCACAGCATGGTTCCTTGGCTACCCCCTATTTGAAGTCTGCCCAAACCTCGACGAGATATACGACTGGGCCGACTGACTCAGCTCACCCGCCAGGTTCGACTGCCACTGCCGCCCTCGCCCACGACAAAGCGAACCGTCTTTGAGCACCGCGGGCAACGACCGTTGTAGGCCTCACCGGACGGGTCAATATACACCCGAACGTACACCTTGCAGCACTCGAACATTACACCGAGAAAGGAGCGTTTCTCGGATTGACCAGATTGACTCATAGCTATCATTTCGGACAGTTTCTCACTCACTTGAGCCGATAGATGTAGCATAAGCCCATGGGGCGATACATCTGGATATTTTGGGCGTGGGTCTGTTCGGCGTCATCGTTGGTGCAGCCTGCATCTGCATCCGAGGACCTGCTGGTCCCCAATCCAACCGAACTGAGCGGCACTTGGTATCTGCGAATCCGCACAGCAACAGATGCACGAATCCCAATCATCGGAACCACACACATTCGGTCCACGACCCACCTGCTCGCGACCATCCAGGACACGCCATCTGGCCTGACACAGACCCAGCAGACCTGCAGCGTGGACAACCGACCGTCTCGGTCCATCACCCGAACGGTGCTTCCCGAGGCCTTCATCGCCCACCTGCCCATCAAGACCTACCCGGTCCAGTTGACGACAAAGCCCGATGGCACAATCGACTACTCGGCGGATCTCAAGCAGCAGTATGTGGGCTACGACGGGGCCAAGGCCAACGGAACCATCCCGGATTCACGCAAACACCCTGCGGTCTTCGACTGGGACGAGGATGGGTTTCCTGGCGCCTCCGTTCTCATCGATATCCCACTGTTCGGACACATCCGCATCTACTTAGTGCAGACCAACCACACCTTCTTGCAGGGCGTCGTGGTGAGCACAGACCGAGTGGAAGGCACGACCCACCAGAGACTATTGAACCAGCGAACCATCGGTGCAGACAACCGGCTGTTCGCCGCAAACCCAAAATTGACTGTAGGTACCGGGCACGACCACTTCGAGATGATGCGAATTGAAGAAGGGGCAACCTGCAAAGACATCGTGCGCCTCGCCGAAGGCAGCTTTTAGCCCTACCGGCCGACCATTCCGTCCCGCATCACACTGCCCAGCGCATCCACCACGGCCTCCACATCCAAGGTCTCGCCGTACAGCCATGCCTGAAAGACCGGCTCGCGAATCATCCCAAGCAATAGGCGAGCCAGAATCAGCGGGCTGCCTTCCGTGACGACTCCGAGAGATTGGCCGGTCGCAATGGCCGTCGCGAGCCGCTTGGTGACGACCCGATAGAAACCACGCAGCCCTTCATCCCCTTCCTCATCGATGCCCGCGGCTTCTGCGAACAGCACCCGCTGCACTTCATCGTTTTCGGTCAATGCTGCGAGCAGCCGAGCCAGATTTTGACGGACTTGTCCGGGAATGTCTCCAGCAACATCGATGGGAAGTACCGCACCCGCAACAGACTTCGTGACTTCCTCCAAAACCGCCTGAAAGCAGGACCGCTTGGAATCAAAGTAGTTGTAAAATGTGCCACGAGCAACGCCCGCTTCCGAGATGATCGATGACACGCTCGCCCGGTGGTAACCAAGAGATGCAAATACAGACCGGGCCGCCGCCAGCAAGTGTGCGCGTCGGTCGTCCGGAGCCATGGGAAGGGCGCGAGCCATAGATGCGTCTAACAAGTATTGCGTCCACTATGCGAACGGTGATAGCTTGCGAGGGCAAAGTAGACTGACCTGTCAGTCACCACCGGGCTCACCATGAAAACAAACACAAGAATCGCCGTAGGCATCGACATTGGGTCCACCACTGTCAAAGCCGTAGTGTGCGATACAGAAACCCTCGAAATTCTCTGGAGCGACTACCAACGCCACGAGACCCGTCAACCGGAGAAGACACTCGAGTTCTTGGTTGCCATTGGAAATGCGTTTCCTCAGGCCACGGAAATTCAGATTTTCTGTACCGGCTCAGGCTCAAGCCCCCTCGCCGAACCCACTGGCGCCAAGTTTGTCCAAGAGGTCAACGCGGTCACCCTGGCAGTAGAGAAGCTTCACCCAGATGTGGGCAGCGTTATCGAGCTCGGCGGCCAAGACGCCAAGATCATCATGTTCCGCGAACGGGTTGGTGAAGATGGCAAGGTCGAGAAGACCGCCCTCACATCCATGAATGACAAATGCGCCTCCGGAACCGGTGCCACCATCGACAAGTGCATGCTCAAGGTCGGCATGGATCCCGAAACGGTGTCCAAGATTCTGTTTGACCCCACGCGCCTGCACCACGTCGCCGCCAAGTGTGGTGTGTTCGCCGAGACGGACATCGTGAACCTGGTAAAATCCGGCATTCCCGGCCCGGAGATCATGAACTCTCTGGCCGATGCCATCGTTCATCAGAACCTCAGTGTACTGACCCGTGGCAACACCTTGCGACACAAAGTCTTGCTGCTCGGCGGACCCAACAAGTACCTCCCCTTTATGGTGGAATGCTGGCGAATGCGCATCCCGGAAACCTGGGAGTCCAGGGGACACGACTACCCCAAAGACATTCCCGTTGAGGAGCTCATCTTCACGCCGGAAAATGCCGAATACTACGCCGCATTTGGTGCGGTGGTCTTTGGCCTGGTGGATGCCGATGGCGACACAGCCGTGGGCAAGTACAAAGGAATCAACGAACTCAAGGAGTACATCAATAACGGCCGGTCCGACCGCCTTGGCGACTTGGCTGATGGACCATTGGTGGCGTCCCCTGAGGAACTGGAGAAATTCAAGACCGAATATACACTCCCCGAATTCAACGCCGCCACCTTCAAGCCAGGCGAGCACGTCCGTGGGGTCATCGGCCTGGACGGCGGGTCAACAAGCTCCAAGGCCGTGCTGGTCGACTACGAAACCGGCGACATTCTGTTCAAGGCGTACACCCTGTCCAAGGGCAACCCGATCCGGGACACCAAAGAGATCTTGGCTGAGATTCAAGGGTATGTGGACGACCAAGGAGCCACCCTCGAGTGCATGGGCTTCGGTGCGACCGGCTATGCCGCGAATGTCCTCGAAGAATCGGTCAAGGCCGATGTGAACATTGTCGAGACCGTGGCCCACATGCAGAGCGCTGTCCGCTTCATCCCCAATGCCGATGTGGTCTGCGACATCGGCGGCCAAGACATCAAGGTCTTGTTCCTGAGCGAGGCAAAAGGAGGCGGGCGAGACGTCAAAGACTTCCGCCTATCCAACCAATGCTCTGCAGGAAACGGAATGTTGCTGCAAGCGATGGCGGACCAGTTTGGTGTCCACCTGCACGATTACGCCGACACCGCCTTCAACGCGGATATGTCACCCAAGTTCTCCTATGGCTGCGCCGTGTTCTTAGACTCAGACAGGGTCAACTTCCAAAAAGAAGGATTTACGGCACCGCAGATGCTCGCTGGACTCGCCAAGGTTCTCCCAAAGAACGTGTGGCAGTATGTGGCCCAAGTTCCTCGGCTGGCCGAATACGGAGAGGTCTTTGTCCTTCAAGGTGGAACCCAACGCAACTTGGCCGCCCTGAAAGCCCAGGTCGACTACATCCGCGCCCGGGTCCCGAATGCGAAAGTGATGCTCCACCCACACTGCGGTGAAGCGGGCGCCATCGGTGCCGCTATGGAGACTCTGCGCGTGGTGCGGCGCCGGGGCACCTCGACCTTCATCGGCATGAAGGATGCGATCAATCTTCAATACACGACCATCAACGACGAGTCCAGCGTCTGCCACTTCTGCCCCAACGAATGCAGCCGGACCTTCATCGACACCACCACACCGAGTGGGGCCACCAGCCGCTACATCTCGGGCTTCTCCTGCGAGAAGGGAACCGTGGAGAGTCTCGACGCTCTCAAAGTGTTGAACAAGGAACGAGGCGTCGTCCGCAAGCAGTTCCCGAACATGGTGGAATACGAAGCCGACCGTGCGTTCAAGCACTTCTATGAGTTCCAACCATTGCCTCCAGCGGGTACCGACAAGGAAACCGTAGAAGTTCGAAGGCGCAGCTTTATGCGCGTGGCCCGCAAAGCCCTCAAGCGCGGTTTCCAGCGCTCCGAGGTCGATCTATCGAAGATTAAGATTGGCATCCCACGGGTCATGAATGTCTACACCGCAGCTCCGTTCCTGAGGACCTATTTTGAGACCCTCGGAATCAAGCAGCAGAACATTATTTTCTCCTCACCGACCTCAGAAGAAATGTGGATAGAGGGCGGGCGCTACGGCTCCATCGACCCATGCTTTCCCTCAAAGGTCATCCAGGCCCACGTTCACGAGCTCCTGTACCACCTCCATACCGATGTAAAGAAGCGGAAGGGTCCGCTGGACTACATCTACTACCCGTGCATGACCAACATGCCGACCTACGTGACCGAGACCATCGACACGTGGTCGTGCCCCATCGTCTCGGGCTCACCCAACGTGGTCAAAGCGGCCTTCACCAAGGAAACAGACTTCTTTGCCAAGGCCGGCGTGGAATGGATCGATGATGCCATCGCATTCAACGAGCGCAATCTCCTGAAGAAGCGCCTGTTCGGCGTCTGGGGCCCCCGATTTGGGATCACAGAGGACGAAAATGATTGGGCCGTCGACGAGGCATTCAAGGGACTCGAGGCCTTCGATGCACACATGGAGGCGAAGGGCAAAGCCATTATCGAGGAGGTCGAGCGGGAGAATCGCGTGGCGATCTTGATGCTCGGTCGCCCCTACCACTCCGACCCTGGACTGAACCACGGCATCCCCGAGGAATTCCAAGTGCTCGGCTACCCGGTTCTCTCCATCCGAAGCCTACCGAAGGACCCCGCTTGGCTCTCCCGCTACTTCGGTACGGAGGACCCCATGGATGTCCGCGACGTTTGGCCTGAGAACTACTCGACAAACTCGGTCCAGAAGGTCTGGGCCGCCCGGTTTGCCTCTCGGCACCCAAACCTCGCAATCCTCGACCTCTCGTCCTTTAAGTGCGGTCACGATGCGCCAACCTACGGCATCATCAACAGCATCGCGACGACGGCGAAGGTGCCATTCGCGGCCCTTCACGACATCGATGCAAACAAGCCCGTCGGATCGATGCAGATCCGAGTCAAGACCTACTCTCACCGCCTAAAGATGGTGGAGGAAGAGCTACAAGACCAGGCGAAAGCACGGGCAACCCTTGCCCGGCGAGTCGCCGAGAAACGCATAGAACTCGAAGCCAAATTCCGTGCCGAAGCTGAAAACCAGCTGTCGGCCAAATAGAACCCACTGGAGACCAACCATGACCCAACATGAAGACGCTGACGCCACCTCAATCGATGAACGCATAGCCGCGGAACTCAACAAGTACGCCGCCGAAGAAGCCACCCGCATGGGTCTTGGGCGAGACCAATGGGTCGAGCCGGTCAACACAACCTTCAATCGGAGCCAGCGGGACAGCACCACCATGCTCGTGAGTGGACTGACCTTGGCACACGACACCTTCGCCTGCGCCTCCTTCGAGAGCCTTGGGTACAAGGTTGAGCGAATGGATGCACCAAACAACGAGGCCCTCCAGTTCGGCAAAGAGTTTGGAAACCGGGGTCAATGCAACCCGACCTACTACACCGTCGGAAATCTGGTCAAGCATCTTGTCCACCTGCGGGACAATGATGGAATGAAGACCGAGGACATCATCGAGAAATTCTTGTTCGTGACCGCTGGCGCATGCGGCCCATGTCGCTTCGGAACCTACGTGACGGAGTACCGCAAGGCCCTCCGGGATGCAGGTTTCGATGGCTTTCGGGTCATGCTGTTTCAGCAGCAGGGCGGACTCAAGCAAGCCACCGGTGAAGAACTTGGCCTCGAGGTCAACCAGGACTTCATCCTCGGCTTGGTGAAGTCCATGTTGGCTGGCGATGTCTTGAACATGATGGGCTACCGCTTGCGGCCATACGAGCTTCAAGCTGGAGCCACCGACGCCGCCATTGCCAAGTGCCACGAGATCATGGTCGACACATTGTCCAACGGGCGCTCCATCGTCGGTGGACTCTGGAAATGTCGCAAGGAACTGGGCACAGTCGCTGTGGACCGCAGCCAGCCAAAACCGCTTGTGAGCATCATCGGCGAGTTCTGGGCCATGACCACTGAGGGCGAAGGCAACTACGAGCTTCAGCGTTTCTTGGAGAGTGAAGGAGCCGAGGTCGATATCCAACCCATCGTCAACTGGCTGCTGTTCATGGTCTGGGAGAACACCTTCGACACGGAACTGCGCATCGATCTAAAAGAAGACGACACAGATGCCAAGAAGGGACACAAGACCGGTTCAGCTGGCGCCACCAAGAAGCTGTGGACGCTCAAGTTTGCAGACAAGGCCATCCGGACCGTGTTTCAGACCTACGCCCATGCCATTGGCTTGTATGGCTACCACCTGCCCGACATGAACGAGATCGCTCAACTGGCGCACCCGCACTTCGACAACAACAACCGGGGCGGCGAAGCCCACATGGAAGTGGGCAAGTTGATTCACTTCGTCGAAGACAAGGTGAACCACATGACCCTCTCGGTCAAGCCCTTCGGCTGCATGCCCTCCTCGGGCGTGTCCGACGGCGTACAGAGCATCATCACTGCTAAGTGGCCGGAAGCCATCTTCCTGCCCATCGAGACCACCGGCGATGGCCAAGTAAATGCACACAGCCGCATCCAGATGATGCTGTTCAAGGCCCGCCAGAAGGCCAAGTCAGACTACGAACGCGCCCTAGACCAAGTGGGCCTCGACGAGGAAGCGTTCAAGGTCAAGCTCAACAAGAGCCGATGGGGTCGCCAACCATTCTGGCGTCCCGAGCATCAAGAGGCCGGCATCGCTACCAACCTCGTGTACGCACTGGGCTAAAACCGGTACTGGAACGCAGGGTTTACGGATCTCTGCCCATCCCAAAAAAGTACGCCTCGATCAACAATCGAGGCGTACTTTTTTGATACACTCCCCCATCGCTTCACAATGGGGTTGGAATGCGCAAAAACTGGATTACTCTTTCTGTATTGATGGCATTCGGTTGCTCCGATGCCTCGCTCAAGACCTTCAACGCTGAGCCGACCGCAACCATCACGTCGCACGCCGATGGCGAGGAGTTGCTCGAGGAAGCCAGCACCACGCTTCAAGGAAAAGTCGCGGACTCGGACCACGATGAAGTCGACTTGGTCACCACCTGGCGGATCAATGGGGAAGCGATCTGCGAAGACGTCACCCCCGAAGAAGATGGCACCACAAGCTGCAGTGCCACCCTATCCACCGGTGCGGTGACCGTGGCCCTTGAGGTCTCCGACCCCGGAAGAGCCACCGGGAGCGACTCCATCAGCTTCACGGTGACCCCCAACGCGCCCCCCGATGTCAGCCTGACAGACCCTTTTGAAGGGGAGCGCTACCAGGCCGATGAAGCCATCGAGTTCAAGGGCCGAGTGACCGATGAAGAAGACGCCTTCGATGTCCTGACCGTCTCCATCGAGAGCGACATCCAAGGTACGCTGGAGCTCAACACCACGCTAGATTCAGAAGGCCGCTTCTCCGACTTTGGCTACCTTGATGCGGGCACGCACATCATCACCGTGACCGCCACCGACTCCGGCGGCAAGACCGGCCGCGACCAAGAGGAAGTGGAGGTGGAGCCAGCAAACTCTGCACCGACCATCGCATCCGTCGAGATTACACCGGACCCAGCCACCGCCACCGATACGCTCTCTTGCATCATCTCGGACTTTACTGATGCCGATGGCGACGCCGACGACTCCACCTATGAGTGGACCGTCAACGGCACCGTGGCTGGCACCAACGAGACCCTGTCCGGAGCCTTTGTGTCCGGCGACGAGGTGGTGTGCACGGTCACGCCATCCGATGGCGAAGACGAGGGCGAGCCGGTCTCAGACTCCATCATCATCAGCAACACTGCCCCGGAAATCCTGGACGTAATCATTGAACCTGGCGAGGTGCTCACCACCTCCACAACGCTCACGTGCAATGCCACTTGGTCCGATGTGGACGGAGAATCCCTGGAGCCCGCATACCAATGGACCCGGGGCGACGGAACCGACTTTGGCACGGACCCTGAGCTCGTATTGGAGCCCCTCTTTGCCTCGCCGGGGGATGTCTATACCTGCACCGCCACGGTCACCGATGGCGCAGGTGCGTCCGCTTCGGGGTCGGATTCGGCCACCGTGGGCAACACTCCTCCAGAAGTGATCGAGGTGGTCATCACGCCCGACACCGGCGTGAGTGCCACAATGACGCTCACCTGCACAGCCACCGCCGAAGATGCCGATGGCGACGTGCCCACCCTCACCTACGGCTGGGACATCGACACCAGTGGCAGCCGCTCCGACTGGACCAAGGT
>CAWVVG010000124.1:0-9065 GCA_963932775.1 uncultured bacterium | reverse complement strand
CGGCGGTGAGGAGTGCTGGAGCGGTGTGCTCGACTTCCACTTCGATGTCGCCACCCAGAAACCGTGCGTGTTGCTTTACGGGTCGCAAGATCTCCCGGATTTGTTTCACACGGTGCTTGGCCAGGTCACCCGGTAGGGGGCGGATGCCGATACGGAGCGTACATTTGTCCGGAACGATGTTCACCGCAGTTCCACCTTTGATTTCTCCCACATTCATCACAGTGAAGGGGCTGTCCAGATGCTCCTCGAAGCGACGGTCTTTGGTCCAGGTCTCGGAGAGCCCTTCGAGCTGTGCGAGGACCCGGCCAGCGAGGTGGATGGCGTTGACTCCCAGGGATGGTCTCGAGCTGTGGGCGGCCCTTCCGGTGCAGTGAATCGCAACAGTGGTGTGTCCAGGGTGCATTCGGCACATCTGGAAGTTGGTGGGTTCGCCGATCCAGGCCTGGCTTGGTAACGGGCCCAAGTCCTTCCCAATGAGCGCATGGGAACCTTGACATCCGACCTCTTCGTCGTGAGTCCAGATCAACACCAACTCTCGTGTCAGCCGGTCGGTATTTATTCGGCGGATGGCTACGGATATGGCCGCCAAGAACCCTTTCATGTCGGATGTACCTCGGCCAAAGAGCTTGCCTTGTCGTTCGGACAATTCGAATGGGTCAGAAGACCATGCTTGGCCTATTGTTGGGACCACATCCATGTGCCCGCTGATGACCAGCCCATCGGTGCCTGTGGGCCCAAATCGGGCGATAACATTCACTTTTCCTGGAGAGGTCTGGATGAGGTCGACGGCTCCACCTGCATCCTCCGCTCTCTCGGCCAATAGGGCGGCGATGCCATCGACGGGTTGATGACTCACTGTTGAGTGGCCGATTAGCTCCTTGAGCAACGAGACCACGTCATTCCGCATTGTCTTCGTCGTCCTCTTCCTCTTCCTCTTCAAGTTCCTCGTCGAACCAACGGGGCTTCTTTACGGGGAGCGGTGGAGTGGACTCCATTTTGTCCTGTATCGCGAGAATTGTGTCTGCGATCTTCAGGGCGCCCGGCTTGGCGCAACCCGCACAGGAGGACTCGTCGTTGGCGGCCTGGGCTATCTCTGGCGGACCCGAAGCCTGCTCATTGGCATCGAGCTCTACTTTGACGAATTTGGGTACGCTGTCGAAAGCAGCTTCTTCTGCGGCGGCCGCTTGGTTGACTAGGTCCGCCCCACGGCCCAGGTTGCCTGAGCACAAGGCATCGCCGGCCTTTTTGTATAGTTCAGCGCTTTCATGCCACCGGGTCAGGTCAGGGAGGTGGTATCCATCCGCGCCTTTTGCCACCCCCTTGAACCACTCCCGCTCTCGACTCATGGACTGGCGCTCTTTCGATTGCGCCCCTTGGAGCACGTTGAGCCGTTCGCAAATGTGGGCGAGCATCGTGTCGCGCTGGGCGGCCGAGCCTTGCAAAGACTGCCGAAGATGTTGGTTGCCCATCACCTTGGCTATCTGCTGCAATTGGGCGCTGTTGGCCTCCTTGTCAGACGCCACACTCGACGCAGAGCGGTGACTCGTGGACTGGCGAAGGTTGGCTTCGGGCTTTTTGTTTTTGGATCTCACAAATTGACCTTAGCATTCTGCTTGACCAGATTCTCCGTTCTCAGGTAGCGTGCCCCATCAATCGCGGCGTGTCGTTGCGGGTGGGGCCATGAATCTGACTTTTCGTCTGCATCGAATAATCCTTGGCGAGACCATGCTGGTTCCGCGGAAGATTCTACAATCCACCGCTCGTCTCGAGGTCATTAAGCCTCGTTTAGTCAAATTGCCTGAGCCCAAGACCGTGCGCATTCATTCCGTACGGTCCACCCGCAACATTGTGGAGGCAGGGCCCAATGCACCCCAACTCAAGCGCCTGATTCAGTACCCATATACCCAGGAAACCGTTCGACCCAGGGCGGGTAAGCCTTGGCGACAGCCCCTGGAGGCCCGGATGGCACCGGACCCCTTTGGGCAAGCTGTTCGTGCGGCATTTCGGGACTGTGAGCGTCCAAGTTGGCCCAAAGTGACCCGCGACTCATTCGGGTTGCCACGGCGCGTGCGACCGAGCATCGACGAGTGGATCGCCGAAGGAGAGAAACATGAGTGATCTCGGTCCCGTACCCGTCCGCGGTGCAATGTCTGGTCAGAACATCATCGGTGAAGTCACCGAGTCGATTCACAAGTTTATGCTGGATTACTACGACCTGACAGAACGGGTTCCTCGATTTGAGGAGGACCTGAGTTTTGTCCCCAAGGACCGCGAAGAGGTCATTTACATCTATATGTATCGTGCGGCCCAGAATCCGAACTTGCGCAATGCGAAGCGGTATCGCCAGGCCCCGGTGTTTGTGAAAGGGAGCGGCGACAATGCCGATGAGGTGTTTTACCACCGGCCACCCTTGCTTATGGACCTGTTCTATCTGATCGGAGTTCACTCCAAATTCCGCTCGGACGCGGAGCGCTTGCTGGGTTGGGTGATGTTGGCTTTGAACGAAGCGACCCACCTCGTGTACCGACCACGAAAATTCAATTTACCCAATGGTCGTATCGTCGACAGTATCGGTCGGTCTTATGACCCAGATGCTGATCAAGCGGATGATGATTTGTACATGGAGAAGGTTTCGCTCGCCATGGTGGACGATCTTACCGTAGGTGATGCGATCAATTTTTTCTCTATCCAAGAGGCGCCCTATCGCCCGTTTTTGACCTATCGAGCGAGGGTTGCAATGGACGGTCCTCTTGTCGCAGGTGACGGAGGGACTACAATCCGCATTCCAAGGATCGGTCTCCGAGACAACCCAGTGGATTCTTCCAACCCCACATCGCCCTCTGGGCGGGTGTTGGGAGGAAAAACGGGGCGGATTGATAGGCCGACCATAGGACCAGACCCCAAAAATCTCCGGAAAGTTCCGGAAGATGACCCAGAAATCAACTACGAAACAGAGGAATAGGAACGCATGGATTACCAGACCCCAGGTGTCTACATTCGCGAGGTCGACTCCGGCCCCAAGCCAATCGCTTCAGTTGCAACGAGCATCCCAGGTTTTCTTGGGCTGTTTGACTTTCAAGCGAGCGAGGACGCGATCGCTATCGCAGGCTCGGACGGCAGTAAGGCATTATCAGGCAAGGTAATTCCGCAACTTGTGGACCGCGAAGGAAAGGTGGTCGGCGATGGTGACGAGGCGACAACCGCCCTCACCACGGCGTTTCGGTTCAAGAAGAGCCAAGTCAAGGACGTTAAAAAGTACTTTGAGCTTCATGGTGCACCGAAGTCTGGGGCGAAAGCACCCAAGTTTGAGCCTGGCTCCAAGGGCAAGGTAAAGGTCACCTGGGAAGAAAGTTCCACTGAAATCGCCGACGTCATCATGGACGTGAAGGGCAAGGTTGTCACCGAGAACGACAAACTCGTCGAGGAGTTGCTCAACCAGCTTCACGAGAACTTCGGACTCGAGGCCGCCGCCCCAAAAACGGCAGCTGACGTTCTTGAAGTGTACGGATTCAACTTCTCCAGTGCCGCCGGTTCCGCAATGCGCTCGGAGTACTCGATTCCCCCGATGGGCATCACGAACAAAGCGGAGTTCTTTCGTTGGCTTCAGAGCTTCTTCGCGCAGTACTTGCTGGAGACGCAGCCCATTGAAGACTTGGTCGGTTCGGCCTTTGACGACCCAGACGAAGCTGCTGACGCGGTGTTCGAAGCTCTGGCAACCGATGCAAGCCTCAAGAGTCAGTTCCAAAAGTTCTTGTCTCAACCCTCCGTGTTCAACTTTGTGGCTTCGGTCAACGGGTTCTACGATAATGGCGGCGGCAAGTGCTACGTGTACCTGATGGGAACCCCAAACCTGGGCTGTTCCATTCGTGAAAACCAAGCGGATAAGCTTGGACTGTACGCATTCGATGACTGTGACGACATGGCGATCATGGCGGCACCTGGCACGAGCGACGCACAGCAGAAGGAAGTCTTGGAGCACTGTGAGACTCGTCGGGACCGCTTCGCGATTCTCGATGGCCCCATCGTTTCAGACGGCAGCATGGACATTCCGGCATCCGCGAAGGGCTGTGGCGCGCTGTATGTGCCTTGGTTCAAGGTCACCAAGCCCAGCTGGTTTGTTGGCGACCAAAAACACATTCAGGTGACTGGCCCCAACCGCCGCAAGCTGACGAAGTGCGACAAGAACGAGGTCTACGTACCTCCGAGCGGTCACCTCGCAGGCATCATGGCCCGGGTCGATGGAGAGCGCGGAGTTCACAAGGCTCCTGCGAATGAGATTGCCATGGGCATCACTGGCCTCAGCCAGACCATCAACCGTCTGGAGCAAGGCCAATACAACGACCGCGGAATCAACGTGGTCCGTGAGTTCAAGGACCGGGGCATCCGGGTCTGGGGTGCACGCACCCTCGCGACCAAGTCCGATCCTTCATGGAAGTACATCAACGTCCGTCGACTCTTCATCATGGTGGAGCAGTCGATTATGGTCGGCAGTCAGTGGTCAGTGTTCGAACCGAACGACACGGCCCTTTGGAAGAAGTTGAACCGAGATGTCCGCGCATTCTTGATGCGTGTGTGGCGTTCCGGGGCACTCTTCGGTGACACGCCGGAAGAGGCGTTCTACGTAAAATGCGACAGCGAAACCAACCCCCGCTACCTCATCGATGCGGGTCAGGTGAATGTGCAGATTGGTATCTGCCCAGTGAAACCTGCTGAGTTTGTCGTCTTTAGTATCGGTCAGTGGGACGGTGGAGGACTCATCGAAGAGGTCTGATTCATTGACTGTAATCCGCCCTGTGCATCTTCCACCATTGCATCGGGCACAACAACAAACGAGGTAGAGAATGCCAACAGAAGAACTATATGGAAGTTATCACTTCCTCCTGGAAATCCAGGGCGTCATTAACGACAACAAGATCATTGTTGGTGGTTTCAAGACAGTGTCCGGAATGGACTCTGAGACTGAAATCATCGAATTCAAACAAGGCAATGACTTGATCGTCCGCAAGAAGCCGGGCCGTACCACATACTCGAACATTGTTCTCGAGCGTGGTTACACCGCTACAGATGATCTGTGGCAGTGGCGCAAGAACATCGAAGATGGAAAGATCGATCGACGCGCAGGCTCTGTGATCATCCTCGACCAAGACGGTCAGACGGAAGTAGCTCGCTACAACTTCTATGAGGGATGGCCCTGCAAGTGGAACGCTCCGGAGATGGACTCCGATAGCAGCTCCATGGCCATTGAAAAGATCGAGCTCGCCATCGAGAAGGTTGAGAGGGCCTAATGGAATTGAAAACCGAGTACGAGTTCATCCTGCCGCGTGGATACGTCGACGCAGAAGGAAACCTGCACCGTGAAGGCGTGATGCGCCTGGCCAATGCCAAGGACGAAATTGTTCCGTTGAATGATTTACGTGTCCAACGCAACCGGGCATACCTCATCATCGTACTGCTCAGTCGGGTAATGACTCGTCTCGGTGATCTCAAAGAGGTCAACACGGGGATCATCGAGAACTTGTTCGCGAGTGATCTCCGTTTCCTCGAAGAGATGTACAACCGGATCAACGAAGACGAAGCGACGATACAGGTGACATGCGCCGAGTGTGGAGCGAAGTTCGATAAGGAGTTCGGCCGCCTGGGGGAATCGTAAGCTACCCTTTGGAGAACATCTTCAAAGAGGTAGCGTTCATCGCGTATCACTTTCATTGGGACCGGGATGCCGTCCTGCATATGCCGCACAAGGAGCGACATGCATGGGTGAAAGAAATTTCTGGAATTAATGAACGCATCAATTCGAACCGGTAAAATGAACAGCGCCCTGCCCTTTTGGTCGGGGCGCTTCACTTTAAGAGAATAATATGCGCCCCGGGCTGGTCGTCCAACATTCTAGGCTTCCGAATCGAAACACCGGACTGGTGCGGTCGGACATCGCCGCTATTCTCGGTTTTGTTGGCAAGGATCGGTGGCCGGCCGATGCTTCTGCTGGGGATTTTATTGAGCTGTATCTCCGGCGGATCCATGATTTCTGGGATCACCCTGACCGGCAGCTGTTTGATGAACCGACCCAGCGGGCGGTGAAATGCTTCTTTGAGAATGGGGGAGACATCTGCCACGTCTTTGGCATCTGTGTGGAGTCTTCCGAAGACCTACGACTGCCATCGGGAATGATGGGAGTGCTGACGCCTACACTCGACCGACTACGGGCCGAAGAAGACATCGCCCTGCTCCTGGCTCCGAGTGCGGCCTATATGTCCTGCCAAGTCGACAAGGATGGCGGGGTTCGCGCGGACGTAGAAGCTCTGTATGACGAACTCTTGGCCCATTGCCGAGAGATGAACAATCGCTTTCTCATCATGGACGCCCCGCGTGGGCTCCACGAGTCTTTGCTTGAGCGCTGGGTCCGGGGGCTGCGTTCACGGCATCCTGAGAATCGGGCCTTTGGTGCGATCTATTACCCCTGGCTTCAATCCGGTGACGAATGCTTTCCACCCTCAGGGGCGGTTGCCGGTACCTTCGCGCGGGTCGAGATTGAGCATGGCGCTTTCGGCGTGATGTGGCCACCCGCCAACATTCCCCTCCGCGGTGTCACTCACTGTGAGGTTGGGTTGACCTGGGCTGAGGCTGGTGCGTACGCGGACCAAGCCATCAATCCGATCATCACGCAGAGCGGCCGGGGAGTATTGATTTTTGGGGCTCGGACCCTTTCTGACCAGCCTCAGTTTCACCACATTAATACTCGACGGGTCATCAACATGGTTCATGACCAACTTCGTCGAGATAGCGAGTGGTCGGTGTTTGAGACCAACAACCCTCACCTCTGGGATGTACTTGATCGGGATATTCGGTACCGATTGGAGGAGTTTTCAGAGGCCGGTGCTTTGATTGCAAAAGGCGACGAGTCTCAGTACCAAGTGGTCTGCAATCGGAGTATCAATACCAACAGAACACGAGATGCTGGGCAAGTGAATGTAGAAGTCATGCTTAGACCGGTTGGCACTACAGAACACGTGCTTATTGATCTCTGCATCGGCGGTAACGCTTAGAAGGGAGTTCCACATGGCTGATGATTGGCGAGGTCGAGGCGGCGGACGCAAGGGTCCACAGCCCACCATTTCAGGACGAGGCTCCTGGAAGGGAGCGGGTAAGGGGCGAGGTGGAACCCGTATGTTGGGAGGATTAATTCCTGCCCCTGACGCGATTGCATCCAACCCGATTGCATTTAAGCTCGCGAACATGGCGGCCTATGAGCTTCGGAGTCACATCGAAGGTTTGTTGGGTCGGTGGACTGGCCGTGGAAAGGGTCGCATGCCGGGTCAGCCGACACTCAAGGCGCCATCGGTGCTCGGGGTGGCCCGCGGTCAGGAAGCCAACTTTGGTAACGATCACATTTTAGATCCTCAAGGCGCGTACATTTTCTGCTTGGAGATCGACAAAAAAGAAGTGGCTCACTTCCTGGAATGCTCCGGCTTAAAGTCATCCACCACCATCTTTGAACTTGAGGAAGGTGGAATGAACCACCGGGTTCATAAGCTCCCTGGTCAGTCGCGCTGGGAGAACATCACCCTCCGATATGGGGTGACCGGTGACGCAACGATGCTTCAGTGGCGAGGCGATATCCTACAAGACAAGTTTAAGGCCGACTCCCGGAAGAACGGCGCGATTGTGATGAAGAACAACAACATGCAAGTTGTCCGGCGTTACAATTTTAAAGCAGCATGGCCCGTGTCCTGGGAGGGACCGAGTTTCAATGCTCAATCCAATGAGTTGGCTATTGAGAGTGTTGAATTGGCCCATGATGGTATCGAGGTTCAGGTCATCCAGTAAGGAAGAGCGAAGGGGATCATGACGATTAGACGGACAATCGGGGAACGGATGCTGGAGCGACTGGAAAGTCGCGACCAGGGATCTACTCGTTTGCATCGCAGCAGCCATCCGTTTGAGGCGCGCTTCGAGCGCTATGCGCGGACTCGCGGTACCTCTCGGCTGGGCTCGTTTATGTTTCCCGATGAGGTAGTGAGATCGGCGCCCTTTTCTGGGGACGCGAGTGGTGGGGACCCCACCTTGCTCTCATCGGTACCGTACTGGGACAGGATGCGGCGCCTCGGAAATGCGCGCCTTCGTCGTCAACAGCGCTTGGCTGCTCTCTCCACCCGGTCGACACGGCTTGGACGGCTGAGCGCCTTTCGGCGGTTGCCCGATACCACGGCCCGGTCGCTCCCATTCCTTGGACTGCCGTCCTTACTTGCTGACGGTTTTGAGGTGCTACATCCGCTGCCTCAGCCAGTGGACGAGGTGGCTGCCACAACGGGTCCAATGCAGCCCGGTACACCGGGTCGCAACTGGGTCGGCGCACAGACTGCAACGTCGCCCTGGCTGTCCCGACCCTTCACGCCGGCCCGGGTAGCCTCAAGGCGAGAAAAACAGCGCCCCCTCGAGAGGCTGGCGCAACGGGCGCCTGCATCCAAAGAGGCTGTCGAGCGGGTTCGTAAAGAACTGGAGTCCGGCACTGTTGCGAAAGCCAAGCCTTCCGCAGCCCAAATATCTGATGAAGTCGGGAGCGAACAAGGTCGCTCGGTACGTCGCATTTACAAGTCGATGGGAGGCCGCTCAAACCCGACCCGGATGGTCGCGGTGGACTACGAGGCTGCACTCCCTGACGACCTCCTACCGCCCACACGACATGCGCAAGGTCGGATGGTTTCAAAGAAGACTCGGCGTCGTGGCTTGCGGTCGGTGATGGCATCTTCGCCACTTATGGCGGCCCTTGAGCCCACCAGCGTGCAGTCTGAGCAGGTGGCAGACGCGGTTGCTGTTGCCCCGCCTGCCCGTAAAAGTCAGACGTCGACACTGGGGCGCACCGTTGGTCGCCGCATTGCGCATCGTCAGCCGGCATCCTCCAGGGCTCTACTCTCGGCTTCTCCGGTTCGGGCACCGGCCCTGGTTGCCCCTTCTGCATTGACAGTTCTTGCGGCGTCTTCGGTGGCTTCGGCGTCTTCGGCGTCTTCGGCGTCTTCGGCGTCTTCGGCGTCTTCGGCGTCTTCGGCGTCTTCGGCGTCTTCGGCGTC
>CAWVVG010000123.1:0-9071 GCA_963932775.1 uncultured bacterium | reverse complement strand
GGCCCGGCTCTATGGACGCGCCGGTTTATCGGAGAGCGTTGGACTGAACCTGCGACCCCGCTGGGTTGGTCAATGATGAAGGGGCTCATTGATGATTTCATTGGCTACCCGGACACCCAGCGTTCGTTGCTCGGAGGCGGCCCACCGACCCAATTATTTCGTTTTGCTCCATATCTGAACGTGACCATGTTCCGGCACTTGGCATTCAAGCTTCCGGGGGCTCCTCCACCCCGCTTTATGATGGAGCTATTGCCCACCAAGGAACAGAAGGGGTGGCGTCGGCGACATGCCCAGGCCCCAGACTTCGGGGTGTACTTCAGCGTGTTGGCTGAGACCTTCTCAGCCCGACGATGGGAGCAGTTTTCACCCGGGCTGTGGTCCAATCCCCGACAATGGACTGCATTCAGAGAGCGGTTGGATGAGCGGTTGCCAACCTTGGAAAGGCCGGGTTCTGATGCCGCCGAATGCCTGGCACTGGCGGATCAATGCAGAGAACTGTCTCGGCAGTACATCGGTGTGCATCTGTGCAGCCTGCTGTGGGCCAATGTGTTGCACGAGTTGAGCGGCGCGGCGCTCAAAGCCGGAGGGCACGATGAACTGACCCGGGATGCGCTTCGACCGATAGAGCAGAGCTGGACCGTTCGGACGAATCACGCCCTGTGGCGGCTGGGGCGCGGAGAAATCTCCATGACGGAATTCCTGGGTGACTATGGCCATCGGGCGGCATCCTCATGGGAGCTGTTCAGCCCGCGTTGGTCCGAGTCTCATGGTTCTGTGCAGGTGCTCGCCGAGGCCGCATCCCAGCACGATGATCCGTCTCGCTTGGCCACGGCGCAGGAGGAGCGTGCGCGGTCGGCCCTGGGGGCACTGAGCGGGTGGTTGCACAAGCTCGTGGCCATCACCCAGACGTACTTACTGCTCCGCGAAAATCAGCGGTTTCATTTTGATCGCTTGCTGTGGGTGTGGGGGCGGCAGCTACGGGCACTGGAGCATCATCTTGGCTTGGAAGTTCGGTTTTTGGATGGTTCCGAGCTGGATGATCTGATTTCCGGAGACTTGTCACGAGGCGATGCTGTGGGTCTAATCGGAGGTCGGAAAGATCAGTGGAATTTAGAGCTGGCTCGCCGGGCGAAGGGCGAAGAACCACCCGTGTTCTTGGTCGGGGCGGAGGCGCTCATCGAAGATATCGGCACCACGCGCCTCCAGGGTACGGGCGCTTCCCCGGGAGTGGTCACTGGAACGGTAAGGGTGTTGCGGAGTCCGGAGGACGGTGAGCGGCTTCAGCCTGGGGACATCTTGGTGGCTCGGGCCACTGACCCAGGGTGGACCCCGCTGTTCTTGAAGGCCGGCGGTGTCATCATGGAGCTGGGCGGAATGTTGTCCCATGGTGCGGTGGTTGCCCGAGAGTATGGCGTGCCTGCCGTGGTGAACATCACGGGAGCGACCCAAGCGTTTGAGGATGGCCAACGGGTGACCATCGATGGGCGGCAGGGTGTCGTCTGGGTGGTGGACAGCGCCTAGAGGAACTGCTGGAGTCTCCGCTTGAACTCGATGCGGTCCACGAGATCAGTCAGGTGGTCCATGCGCTCCGAGTCCCAGACCAAGACGGGTGATTGGCTGTACCGCTCGATCCAGTCTTCATATTGTACGTTCAGGCGGCGGAGGTAGCTGGTGGGTATCTCTTGCTCTGACTTCCTGCCTCGGTGGGTGATGCGCTTGCGGATGGCGCCCACTGAGCACCGCAGGTAGATCATCAAGTCTGGAGGCTGCAGGGCGTCCTTCATGGTGGAGTAGAGCTCCATGTAGGTCTCGTAGTCCCGCTT
This sequence comes from uncultured bacterium, assembly GCA_963932775.1. Classification (GTDB taxonomy): domain Bacteria; phylum Myxococcota_A; class UBA796; order UBA796; family UBA796; genus UBA796. The sequence continues at coordinate 7,248 of CAWVVG010000123.1, read as the reverse complement.
CTTCATGAACCGGCCCTTGTACAGGTTGGTCGCAAAGATCTCGGCATCCTCGTAGATGGTTCGATCTTGAACCACGGTGGTGGCCCGGGTGTTCAGCGCCATATGAAGCTTGAACTTGTGGGTCAGGAAATAGAGCTGGCTGTGAAAACCCCAAGTCTTCATGTCCTTGTAGAAGTCGTCCAGGTATGGATTGTTCATGAATGGCTCATAGATGGGCTCAAAGCCATACTGTTGGCTGAGATACTCAACCATGGAGCTCTTGCCAACACCCATATTGCCTGCGACAGCGATGAACTTTTTCATTCGAGTTCCACCATTCCAATGTTGCCGTCCAGGTCGGCTATCTCCAAGGCCACGGCACCCTCTGGTGGTGTGGTGGTGTAGCGGGTTCGAAGCTCAACAACTTCGCCGGGAGCCTCGTCCTCTTGAGTGGTCCCATCCTCGAAGATCCAGGTCAGACCCGCATCGTGGACTGGGTTGTGGCCCACAGATGAACCCTCCATGTCTACCAAGCGAAAGCCATGGGCAGGAGCATCGATAGAGGCCCACACTTCGGTCTCGGTGAGTTCGATGTGAATCAAAGCGGGGATGACCTCAAAGGGGTCGCTTGTCAGCTCGTACTCGGTGGTTTCCCATGGCCAGGTATCGCCGGTTCCGGTGTACAGTTTGCCGTACACGTGGAGTCGATAGGTTCCCAAGGGAAGAGCTGTGCGAACTCCACCGTGGGGAACAGCTTGCCAGCCAGCCCACCAGATGTGGGTCTGAGGCGCATCCCATGGGTAGAGTGGGTCGGGCGTGTGGGCCGTGATGATGTCGGGGAGGGTGTCGGTGACCTCTCTTCCGGCATTGGTGGTCGCGGGAGTCCAGGTGCCTTCGTCCAAGATTTCCAGTACGACGGTGGGCAGGTCTACGGATGGGTCGCCGCCGTACCATGCGAACTGGGCGACTCCTTGTACCCGGTTCAGTGTGGGGTCGGGCTGAGCCTGTATGTCTACCAGCAGTGGGCTCCACATTTCTTCTGTAATGGTCTCGACTGCGGTACCGGCCTCGGCGGTCGTGTCGGGCGTCAAGATGGGCAGCTCACGTTCCGGGTACTCGGTGTCCGGAAATTCACCAAGCGCATCTTGAGGCTCAAGGCGAGTGGTCAGCAGGTGGCTTCGGAACATGTCCAAGCCACCCTCCATGATGTGTTCGCCTTGCAGGGGTCCCCAGATGTTGATGTTGGGCTCGTAGCCACCCACCAGCCAGTCCTCGGGTATCAGCAGATAGCCTTCATGGTCTTGGGCGTATCCAACGGTGAACACATTCTCGAGTCCGAGCTCCGACGACGCCCGCCGGTTGAATTGCTCGGTAAACATCTGTGTGACTTCCCCAGGGAAAAAGCCGAAGTAGGCACTGTCCGTGGTGATGGTGCCATCCGGTTGGCGGATGTCCATTGGTCCGATGTGGGCGGCAGAGGTCATCGCCGCAGTGGAGGAAGGCAAGGGCAGGGGGATGGAGTCGGGCGGCAGCCCAAACACGCCAGCGATGACCCAAGACACCAGCTCCACCTGCATGCAGCCATCGTATGGGTAGACTTCGATTCCCAATGATCCGGTGGGCACGACTGGGTCGTCATACCCACAAAAAGCCCCACCATACTGTGCGTTGAATTCGTCCAGCGGTGTGTCGATGGTTCCGTCTTCTTTGTAGATTATGTTGTCCACCTCGCGGTCTTCGGAGAACGGAGGATAGTACCAGTCGACCGCTCCATTGCGGGACACCCTGACCTCTTCGAGCCCCTCGGGAATACTCTGGGTCACCGTCTCCATCACGATGGGCTGGGAGTTGGTGGGGGTCGCTTCCCAGAGGTCGTGGATTGCATCTGCAGCGAACTCACCAACCGATTCAAGGCGGGCATAGCCTTCGTCCCGACCTCGAGGCGCGGCGTCTCCACCACTGCCTTGAAGGTGGGCCACCACCACTGGCGAATCGAAGCGCTCGGCCAGGGCGTATTCCACATGCCCGGTCGCTTCGGTGGACACCATCGCATTGTCGGCTCCAAGCATGGTTCCGTGCATCCCGAAGTTGAAGAACACACCCATTGGGTCTCCATCGAGGTCATCGATGCGGAGAATCCAAAGGCGAGGGTCCTTCTTTTTGCCCGGTTCGGCATCGTCCCAGACTTTGAGCGTGTCGTTTTCACCGCGGCGGTCAGAGTACACATTGTCGTCCGGATCCCAGTGGTCCTCGATGCCCATCCCAATGGCTGCAGGCTCCATTGTGTCCCAGGCCTCGAGCGCCGCCGACACCAGAGAGTCTGAAAACCGTCGGAACACTTCTTCGTTGTACCGGTCTCCACCCAAGTAAAAATGGTACGAGTCCGAATAGTTCGCAGGGGCGTTGTGGGTGTGGCTGGTGGCCAGTACAACTCGCCCCTCGAGATCACGCCCAGTCTTTTCGGATAGCTGTTGCTCTATCTCACGGACCAAGTTGTCGTATGAGTAGATGACATCGGCCTTAAGCAGAACGAAGTCTTGGTCGCCGTTGGTCATCCAGAGAGCCTGGGCTCTGGAGCGGGTCTGAATGCCCGCGCTGGAGGACCAAGCTTGTGTATACGGGCTCCGACGCTTGTCGAATGCACCATTTCGACCCAGGTAATTGCACCGATTGCTGTATCCCCCCATGGGCGCGCCAATGGGGAAGTCGATGTTCACTTCGGCTACGCCCGCCATCGGAGCCCCGGCCGTCAGATAGACGGGCTCCCGTATGGGGGCGTCCTTGTCTTTACAGCCTGTAAGAATCAGCAGCAGAACGAGAAATCGAATTTGAATCATCTCCTCCGGTAATCCGATGCATCCAATCCGTAGAATTTCATTTTCGTGTACAAGGTTCGTCGGGTGATACCGGCGGCCTTTGACGTGTTTATCAAGTGACCATCGTTTCGCTTCAGGAGGCGGTGTAGGTACGTCCGTTCGACTTGAACCGTCGCCTGGTCTACGGCCAGCTTCATGGGAAGGCTCTCGTCCACGGCAAGCAGTGGTGTAGTTCCATACTGGTCCACCCGGTGGGAATGGCCTGGCTGCATTTCGATGGGCAATAAGTCCATGGTGATCGGTCTGCCTGCAGCAACAATGACCCACCGCTCACACAGTGCCCGAAGCTGTCGGACATTGCCCGGCCAGGGAAACCCGGTGATGGCAGCCATTGCTTCTGGGGTCACGGACGGTATTGGACGTCCGTAGTCCTTTGAGGCATCGTCGATAAAGTGGCGTGCCAGGAGGGCGATGTCTTCGCTGCGTTCTCTGAGTGGAGGCAGGTGAATGGGGAAGACATTGAGGCGGTAGTACAGGTCCTCGCGAAAGGTTCCATCTCGGGTCTTCAATTCAAGGTTGGCATTGGTCGCTGCGACGATGCGCGTGTCTACATGGACCGTCTCGTGTCCACCGACCCGCCGAAAACGAAGCTCCTCAAGCACCCGAAGGAGGTTCACTTGGACGTTTAGAGAGGTCTCGCCCAGTTCGTCGAGGAACAGGGTGCCGCCATCGGCCATCTCAAAGACACCCTGTCGGCGATCGGAGGCGCCGGTGAAAGAACCCTTTTCGTGGCCAAATAGCTCGCTCTCAAGCAAGGTCTCAGTAAAGGCGCCACAGTTAATGCTGATGAATGGCTTCTCTCTTCTGCGGCTCCGTTCATGAATCGCTCGGCTCACGAGCTCCTTACCGGTACCGGTCTCACCAAGGATGAGGACTGTGGCATCGGTGCTCGCTACGGCTCGAATCTGGTCGAACACCCGCAGCATGCGGGGGCTCTGGGTAAGCATATGGGAGAACCCTTGGCGGTCCCGTACTTGTTCCCGAACCCGAGCGAGGTCTCGAGCGCCTCGATTCATTTCCAAAGCGTTATGTGCCGCCTTGTTTAGGTTGGCTCGGTTCAGCGGTGGTGCGAGTACCTGGATGGCACCGGCATGAGCTGCAGCAACACCGAGTTCCATGTTTTCTTCGTTCGTGACAGCGATGACCGGAACAGCGGGGGCTCGATCTCGAAGTGTCTCCAGCAGCTCAATGCCGGACAGGTCCGGGAGATTGAGATTGGCGACAATGAGGTCAGGCGTGGCATCGGTCAGGCTGGCGAGTGCTTCCCGCGCGGTCGGAACTGTGAAAACGGATCGGTGCGGCCCACGTAGGGCCTCTTTGATCTGACGAGACTGGAGATCTCCTTCATCGATGATCAACACCATCTCTGGCTGAGCAGCAACGAGTCCACCTTGATCGAATCCGTCTGGCATGAGTTCTTGAATTCCAAGAGATGGAGTGGTTGTGCTTACCTGAGGACCCGTTCCCGTCTGAAGCGCCCCAAAAAGAACACGATGCGACCGAAGGGGCAACCATTTTTCCACAGGTTTTGGGGATTCGTCACCAGGAACGAAGACGGTGCTCTATACCTGTGGAAAACCCAGTTCTTTACTGGTCAAGAGGGGGTGGGGGCTGCGAGGCGCAGATCACTCCTCCTTTGGCAGATCCATCAACCACTTGGCCAGTCGTGGATCATGTGGCCAGTGCTCTTGCGCCCGCCGGATTCTATTGGAAGCCAGTCCCCAGAGTTCTTGCTCGATGAGTTTCTCTATGGCTGCGTATTCGGCCTCTGGGTGGACGGGTGGTGCACCGTATAGGAGGGTCCTCAGTTGGTGGGTCTCCGTGCGGTAGCTCCTGGTTGCCTCGAGGGCGGTCAGGGCTTTCTTGGCCATTGGGATTTGGCCGTATTTATGGGCCTCGTTTGCGATGACCAACAGCGTCACGGCGTGACCTGACGCCAGATCGAGAAGCTCTTGGTGGAAGGTGTCGGAGGCCGCTCCACCCGACTCGGATCGTTCTCGGATGAGTTTGCGGGACTGCTGTGTTCGCTGATTTTGTCGAATGTGGGGCAGTAAAAAAAGGAAACACACAACCAATAGGACAGGAAATGCCCAAGGAGGAAAGCTCAGTCCAGTGGACGCCACCAAGGCATCGATTGCTTCCGTCATGCCACCGAATCCACGCATCAGATTTCAGTTCAGCAGCATCGAGGCTACTCTGCGTCGAATAAGGCTGGCTGCGATGGTGTCGCATCCGCCGTGGCAGCGAAGATGGCTGTAACGATGAGCCAGCCGAACGCGAGGGCGAGAAAGCCGGTCATTATCCAAGAGGTGGAAGCCGTTTCTTCGTGCTTGATGTTCAGTGAGCGAGCCATGGAATGTCCTGTGTCTTCGAGTGGAGCATGCATCGCAACCGAACGGCTTCTATGCAACGGACATGGGTACAGCAACCAATGTGCCGATACTGTCACGTGAGCCTATTTGATCTTAAAACTCTTGTCATGTCAAGAGAGTTATGAAAAAGCTGCAGCGCAGCACAGTTGGCGTCAGGGGAGCCGGATCGTTTTCTCTTTGCGGACGGAGACATCATATCCCTTGTCGGCCCATTGCTTTTCGAGTGAGTCAACCCAGCGGTCCAGGTCTTTGGGGGAAGCGAGGGGTTCTGGCGTTGTCGAAACACCCCACTCTGAACCCTCGGCTGCACACTTCCCGAGGCGGGGCTTCAGGGCGCGCATTGGAGCGCGGATGTCATTGAGGATGATCCAGCGCGTACCCGGTTCCTCGATTTTCGCGATGTGGAGGACCAGCTTCTTGGCTCCATCACACGTCGCCTTTTCTACGCTGGTGGCACCGTAGGTGAAGGCCCCGTCGGAGTCTGAGCGGTCTGGATAGATGGTGGTAAGGAGCTTGGCCGCGGAGCCATTGGCTCCGGCATTGGCGAGTCGGTCAGCAACAGAACGCGCCTTGTCTCGGTCAACATTGGATGCAATGTTCACGAGGGCGGCCTCTAGACGCGCTTGGTTCTCCGGGCTCTTCGGCTCACCGATTCCAGGCTGTACTGCTGCTTCCATTTGGATCAGTATTGCGTTGAACGGGCCTGCTGCTGCACCCTTGATCGCTGCTTCTTGCAGGATGGGGATAGCGTCGGCACCACTACGAATGGTCACCACATTAAGCAATGCATTGTACTTTTCGTCGAAGATACTCTGGGGAGGGGTTGTGGCTTGTTGGTCGAGCCATGCTGCCCAGTCCGGATCCATGCAAGCAACCATGCCGTCGTCCCACTGCTGAAACTCAAGGTCCCGAAGTGCAAAATACGCTCCCTTAAAGAACGAGACGATCTTTGGATTCGTCGTGCAGCTGGCTCCGATCTTTTGCGCGACTTGATCGCGGGTTTCGTAGTCGAGGGCATCATGGGAAAGGACGCGCCACACTGGAGTCCACACATCTGATTCGATGGCAGACATGCTCAGGGTCACAAGGTCGTCGACTGTTTTCGCACGGGGAAGCAGGTTTTCGAACTGTATTTCGGCTTCATCAGCGCTGCATCGCGCCAGGGCGGCGAAGTTCTTTCCCAGCGCTTTTCCGGATGATGCGGAGGCCCGGCGAACCAATGAGTTGCAAGCCGCTTCCGCGGTGCCTGAACTGGCGAGTGCTGCTAAAATGAACCACATGAGATGCTCCGTCGCGTATAAGGGACGGCACTGGTCTACCGTTTCTGAATGATGCCGTCGACATTCACAGTGGCGTTGGGGCAATCTAATGGCTCATTTAACCAAGGGCTGAGCCATCCCTGCTAAGTCAGAAGGTGCGGCCTTAAGTGGGTGTGCTCAGTGGGTGTTGAGCCATTCCTCACAGGTCTCAGCATCATCCTTCATCTGTGTGATGGCCACTTGCAGTGCGATGTTCTCGGGTACTGGTGCACTTCCAAACTCGGTGATTGCCCAGATCGCTTGCATTCGAACCGAACCATCATTTTCCCACGGAATTGTAGCAGACAGGTAGAACTGCTCCTCAATGTTTACCCAGTCCGGTGTGGCCTTCATCGGACGGGCGAGCCAACTGCGCTGAACGTTCGCGTAACCTTCATTGGTCTCCACCCAGCGGTGCTGAACACGGCTGATGGCCTGAACCTCGATCCCGAGAGGGAAGTCACGAGTGGCGTACGCATCGTAATGGAGCATGTCGCAAGTCTGTGTGCGGTAGCATTCCGTGTCATTGAGTAGATAGTCTCGGTCGTAGCTGTGCAGGTCCTCGTACAACTGCATTTGGGCGCCGTTGATTCGAAGGTCCACCATTTCCTCTACGGAATAGGTGCTCACCGACCCTGCCGCTGCGCCGATGAGACCTGTGATCTCTCGGGTGCACTGATCGAGGCCATTGACGGCATTTCCAGACAGATTGTCCACCACGTA